>JBJXHA010000721.1:0-8449 GCA_046160275.1 Bacteroidia bacterium
CGAGCCCTAGAAAAATAATACGCGTATATTTTTACCTATACTTGATTTTCTCTAATTTAATTAGCTTAAGAGATGTAAGTTTTTTAGCTATATTGTTTTTTTTTAGATTGAAAGTTTTATGGGAAAATATTCGAAAACAGAAAGGAAGGCTTGCTTTTACAAACCTTCCTTTTCAGTATTTTATGCTATTTCTTATTAATTCAAAGCGTCTGCACCTGCCGCAATTTCCAAGATTTCTTTGGTAATCGCTGCTTGACGTGCTTTGTTATAAGACAATTTTAAATCTTTTAGCAAAGTATTTGCATTTTCTGTTGCCTGATCCATCGCCACCATTCTCGCGCCTTGCTCTGAGGCATTTGAATCTAATACCCCTCTAAACATGCGCAAACGCAACGATTTTGGAATCAAGTCAAGCAAAATTTCTTCACGATTTGGCTCAAAAATATAATCAGCAGTCGTTTTGGCGTTCAAATCTTTCTCGATAGCCAAAGGCAGGAATGACTCAACGATGCGGTTTTGTGTCATTACATTTTTAAATTCATTAAATACCAAATACACCTTATCCCACTCGCCACCTAGAAATCCTTCAAACACTCGGTCTGTTACGGTATTTACTGTTTCAAAAGTAAGGTCAGTTAGCACATCGTAATTTTTACCGTCTGTTACATGAATTCCTCTTTTAGAGAAATAATCGTAACCTTTACGGCCTACACAAAGTGCATGAACATTACCCGATGCAAGTAAATCACCATGATTGTCTTGCAGGAATTGATTTACAACTTTAAACAAATTCGAGTTAAAAGGACCGCACAAGCCACGATTAGAAGTAACCATTACCACCAATACATTTTTGATAGGTCTTTCAACCACTAATTTGCTAGGAATATCTTCCACATTTAACGCAGCTACCACATTACCAATAATCTCCTTCATTTTTGCGGAATAAGGACGAAGTTGAAGAATGCGGTCTTGCGCACGACGCAACTTAGCAGCTGCAACCATTTTCATTGCCTTTGTAACCTGCTGCGTATTTTTTACCGTACTAATACGGTTACGTATTTCTTTTAAGTTAGCCATTGAACTATTTATTTATTTCTCTACCTCTTTTTTCTCTTTGCGTTTTAGGTCTATAAGATGTTCTAAATCTATAGATGGGAACAAATACTTTCCTAATGCACCATAAGAAGTTAAATCAGAGATATAACCTCTTAAATTACCTATCATGATAGGCAGAGCTGAATATAAAAGAGAGTTTATTTGATACTCTTGATTTGTTTTGTTAGTTTTCAATTCAAAAACCCCCTCGCCTATAACAGAAATAGAATAACCCATCAAGGGAGTTTCACTAACATTGATATTTAGCACCACAAAAATACTATACCGTGTTTTAGATTTTCCAATAATCTCAAAATCTATGTCTAGTGGATAATTTTTGTGATTATGTTTATCATCTGAATTGTCTGGCAAATTCACAGAAAATTCAGAGTGTATAATATGATAATTGATTATAGAAAGTTTTGAAACCTTTGCTTCCATTACTAAAAAAATTATGCTACTTGTACTTTTGGCTCGCTTGTAGTTTCAATCCCCTGTTTAGGTTCAATTCCTAACCCATTTTTTTTATACGCAAGAAAAATGTCATTCGTTTTTGTAGAAAATTTTATTTTGGGAGCAAAAGTTCTGACGATTTCCGATGTGTTTTCTATCTCAATCACAACTTTTATTTGAAGGAGTTGCTTTATTTGCGCTAATAGCTTCATGCTCATAAGTTTGTCAGCCGAAAAAATTTGCGAAATAAAACTTTTGGACACCCCTAACTTTTCTGCAAAATCTTTCTTACTCCATTTTTTTTCTTCCAATATTTTACCCACCTCAGCCAAAAAATCTAATTGCATTTTTTCTGCTTCAAACAAGATTCGTTCTTCCTGAGAGGAAAAACCTAGTATGTTTTTAAATTTATTCTCCATCTTTTCTGATTATTACAAATATGTTAAAGATTAGTATCATCATCTTCATCTACGACTTCCTCAACGTCAACAAATTCATATTCGTACTGTGCAACGCTTTCTAGTAAATTTTTGATTCTCTTATCATTTTTCTGAACTTTTTTTCGATAAACACTTATCATAACAACTCGCTTATCTTCTTTTTCGTATGGGAATTCCCTACAATATATTCTATCATTATTAGCAGAAAATTTCATTGCTGTAACATCTAAAGTGCTTTGAGACATATCCTCTTTCCTATAAAGATCATGATTGTATCTATTATTCAATATCTCATACAAAACTCGCCTAAATTTTTTCCTATTGCGCTCAATACCAAGTAATTCAAATATTTCACCCTGATTTGCTTCATCAACCCAAATGGAAATAGCGTTTTCTATTCCATTCTCAGACTTAAATTGCTCTACTCCTGCAAATATAACACATTTTCGTTTCACAAAGTTAAGCTATTAGTTAATTATATACAAATTTTATTTGCTTTAGTTATGAGGGAAATCAAAGTTTTACTTTCATTAATTTTACCCGCCACCATGCAATTTTTTTTGCATAGTGGCGGTTCATATTCAAAAACTTACGCTTTTTTCGCATAAACTTTTGCAACTTCTCTTGCTACTTCGGTAAGTTTTGCAGCGATGTCTTTTTCCCACTCTTTGTTGCGAATTCTTTCCAACAAACCAGCGTGATTCATTTCCAATTCCATGTGGTAAGCCTTCTCAAATGCAGGGATTTCATCTACAGAGATATTATCCATTTCCCCTGTAGTTGATGCATGAATGGTTGCTACTTGTTTTTCCACAGGAACAGGCGCGTATTGCGCTTGAATCAAGGTACGCACATTACATTTTCCTCTGTTCAACTGACGTTGTGTAGTTGCATCTAGGTCAGAACCAAAACGAGAAAACGCTTCCAACTCACGGTATTGGGCAAGGTCAAGTTTTAAGGTACCAGATACTTTTTTCATCGGTTTAATTTGTGCAGAACCACCTACACGAGAAACCGAGATACCTACGTTAATTGCAGGACGCACCCCAGAGTTAAACAAGTTAGACTCCAAGAAAATTTGTCCGTCAGTAATTGAAATTACGTTGGTTGGGATATACGCAGAAACGTCACCTTCTTGTGTTTCAATAATTGGCAAAGCGGTCAAAGAACCACCTCCTTTTACGAAAGGTCTGAAAGACTCAGGCAAATCGTTCATGTTTTTTACCAACTCATCATCGTTGATTACTTTTGCTGCACGCTCCAACAAACGGCTATGTAGATAGAATACGTCACCTGGATAAGCCTCACGTCCTGGAGGGCGGCGCAACAACAAAGAAACCTCACGGTAAGCTACGGCTTGTTTTGACAAATCATCATAAACGACCAAAGCTGCACGACCTGAATCGCGGAAAAACTCTCCAATCGCAGCACCCGCAAAAGGCGAGAAGAATTGCAATGGAGAAGGAGCTGATGCAGGAGCAGCAACTACTACTGTATAAGCCATCGCGCCATTGTCTTCCAATGATTTCACAACTTGCGCAATCGTAGAAGCTTTTTGACCTGATGCTACATAAATACAGAAAACAGGCTGGCCTTTATCGTAAAATTCTCTTTGGTTAATGATTGTATCTAGGGCAATCGCAGTTTTTCCTGTAGAACGGTCACCGATAATCAACTCACGTTGACCACGACCAATCGGAATCATCGCATCAATCGCTTTGATACCTGTTTGAAGCGGCTCAGTTACAGGCTCGCGGAAGATTACCCCAGGTGCTTTGCGCTCATAAGGAGAGTCATATAATTCCCCTTTGATAGGCCCTTTTCCGTCAATCGGCTCACCCAAAGCATTGATAACACGACCTAACAAACCTTCACCCACTTTGATAGAAGCGATTTTACCTGTACGACGTACAGTTGCTCCTTCTTTGATTCCTTCTGCATCACCGAACAATACCGCCCCTACGTTATCTTCCTCAAGGTTCAATACCATGCCTCTCAATCCGTTTTCGAACTCAATCAACTCCCCCGCTTGTACGCGAGTAAGTCCATAAATACGCGCAATACCGTCACCAATTTGAAGAACGCGTCCTGTTTCTTCTAATTGTGCAGCCGAACTAAATCCAGAGAGTTGTTCTCTCAAAATTGCGGACACTTCATCTGGTCTAACTTGTGCCATATATGTATTTTTTTATTAAAATTTAACTATGAAATAAATATTGATAGTTTGCAGATGATAGTTGATAGATGAAAACAATATTAATACAATCATTATTTGTATTTTAGCAATAGGATGCAATATAAGTCAATGATTAACAAACACTTACCTATCACTTATCAACTATCCTTTATCACCTAGTTTAGTACAATTTAATGTATAAATTGTCATCGTAGTCGTTGCGAAGTTTGCGCAAAGAAGTTGCGATACTACCATCAAACAACTTATCTCCAATCGTCAATACAAAACCACCGATTAAAGATTCGTCAACTTTCTCTTCAAGGATAAAAGTTCTACCTGTTTTTTGCTCGATTACAGCTTTAATTTGCGCAACAGTTTCGCTATCAAGCGCTTCAGCACTTGTCAAAACGCCTCTGTCAATCTTAAATTCTGTATCATACAACTTAGCAAAAGCAGTCGCAATATGATACAAATACTTTTCGCGCCCTTTACGAATCGTAGTAGAAAGCAAAAGCGGCATCAAATCAGATTCAAATTTTCCTTTAAAAATTGCATCTAATACAGACTGCTTTTTATCCTTATGAATAATGGGGCTACCCAAAAAAGTTTGCAATTCGCGGTTGCCTTGGCAAGTTTCACGAAGCAATTCCATGTCATTTTTTACCGAATTTGCAATGCCTTTTTCGAGCGATAAGTCGAAAATAGATTTTGCATAACGATAGCCTATTCTTTCTTCAATCATAATATCAGTGAAAGGAAAAAGGAAGAAGGAAAAAGGAAGATTTTTACTTTTTGCTTATCCCTTTTAAGAAGAGATTAATTTTTGCTTAATTCAGAAACAAGGCGTTGTGCCATAGATTGTTTAGCGGCTTTGTCGCTCAACTCACTGCGAAGAAGCTTTTCTGCAATGTTAATAGCCAAAGTTCCCGCTTCATTTTTGAGTTCTGTCAAGGCTTTCATTTTTTCAGCTTCAATTTGCTGTTTTGCCTTTTCCATCTCTTTTGTTGTAACGGTTACTGCCTCTTCGCGTGCTTTTGCAATGATTGTATCACGCATGGTAGCTGCTTCTTTCAACATCTTGTCGCGCTCTTGACGAGCTTCCCACAATAATTTTTCGTTTTCAGCTTGCATTGAAGCCATTTCAGTACGCGCTCTTTCTGCTTGAGACAAAGAGTGAGCGATAGAAGTTTCGCGCTCTTTTAATCCTTCTAAGATAGGACCCCATGCCATTTTTTTCAACAAGAAAAAAAGTGTCAAGAACACGACTAATGTCCAGAAAAACAGACCGAGTTTGGGAAGAATGATTTCCATAAATCTTAATCTTGTATAGAGATAATGTATTATTTATTTTTTGAAGAATTACGAGCAAGCAAAAACAGCAAAATTCCTAAGACTATTACGATTGCTGGCAAAAATAGCCTACCAAAACTAAATGAAGTTGCTTCCATGTTATCCTTTTTTGTATTGAAATTTTGAAAAGTCGGGAAAACTAAGGCATTCCCTTAGCTTCCCAACTGTTTTTTAATTCGCTTGTAATTATTTGTTTACAGCCAACAAACAAACTACGATTGCGAAAAGTGCAGCACCCTCGATGAAGGCAGCTGTCAAGATAGTAAGTGCACGGATGTCACCTACTGCTTCTGGTTGACGAGCGATAGCCTCAGTTGCAGAACCTGCAATACGACCAATACCAATACCAGCACCGATTGCAGCTAAACCTGCACCAATACCTGCACCAATTAAACCTACTGTTTCCATGAGAAAAATAATTTATGTGGAAAATTGAAAGAATGATTACGAATTAATGATGTGCGTGTCCTTCTTCGTGATGGTCATGAGATTCCATCGCTTGTCCTAAGAACACTGTTGTTAGCAAAGTGAAAATATATGCTTGAACGATTGCTACCAAAGTTTCCAAAATCATGATACCAATTGCAAAAGGAATCCCCATTACAGTACCACCAATTGCACCCCCTACGCTTTGTCCTGCTTTTCCAAAAATGAAAATCAAACAAACCAATGAAAGCACCATAAAGTGACCTGCTGCGATGTTAGCAAACAAACGAATCGCTAAGGCTACAGGTTTGATTAACAAGTTACTCGCAATTTCAATAACGGTCAATAATTGTTGGATTCCCAAAGGAACACCCGGAGGTAAAATCATGTGCATCCAAAAATCTTTTGTTCCGTTAGCAACCATTATAATAAGGGTCAAAACGGCTAATGCGGCAGTAACAGAGATATTTCCAGCAATGTTAGAGTTGAAAGGCATCAAACCGAACATATTAGAAAACCAAATAAAGAAAAACAAGGTCAATAAATAAGGCATGAATTTCTCATACTTAGGACCAATGTTTTCTTTAGCAAAATCTCTTACAAACACAATGATAGGTTCGAAGAAAGATTGGATACCACTTGGCGCTTTTCCTTTATTGGTGATATATCCTTTTGCAACAGAGCGCATAATGATGATGAGCAGAAGTGCTACAATTAACATTTGAACTACCGTTTTGGAAGGAGAAAAATCATAAACAGCTACCGACTCATCTGCATTTGCAGGTGCGTGATGCGCTCCTTTCGCTTCGTGTGTCGCCTCGCCATGTGCTTCTGATTTATGCGTTTCTTCGTGTGTAGCAGGCGTTTCTCCATGCTCATGTGTAGGCTCGGTATGTGCAGGTGTTGCTCCTGATTTTACGGCATACACTTTTCCATGTGAATCGGCAATGTATTCTTTTGAATGATTCATTGCTTCTGTGCTACCATAAAATTTCACTCCATCACGGCTACTATAAAGTAACCAAGGCAAATGAATCCCAAAAGAACCATACGTACCATCACCTTTTGGATATTCGGTAATTTCCCAATCATGAGATTCCAAAATGTGGTGCATAATTGTGCTTGAAGCATCAAAGCCCCCTTTCCCTTCTGGTTCGTTTGCAAAACTATAGTTTGCAAATAAAATTGCGGCAAAAGCTATCGCAAATATCTTTTTCAAGCGCATACCTTATTAATATATATGTATGTGAAAATATGTAATTTTTCTAAAAAAATGTTCTCTCTTTTTGGCTCAATTTAGCGAAAATTCGATAAATTGCGAAAAAATAGAGAAATTTCGCTTTTTAAGCATTATATAAATCTTTAACAATCAAATCATTATATAAAAGCTACTCCTTTTTTGAAATCGGGCGCAAGTTACTCATTAAAACGTAAACTTCAAAGGCTGTGAAAACAAAATATCCAAAAAAGTAACAACAAATATATGTCAATGCCAAAGGCTTATACACAAAAACCATAATCGTACAGGAAATCAAACCCACAAACATCTTTACCATGAGGCTAATCATCAAGGTTGTCCAAAACATTTTGGGGTTTTCAATGCCCATATTTGCGGCAATAAAAGCAATGATGGTAGAAAGGTAGGCAAGCCCGACCGCAGCAAGGAGAGTAAATAGATTTTCAGCAAGAATGAAGGGGTAACAAATTGCCCCAACCACTACTGCGATTCCTGTTAAAATGAGAAGAAAGGTATTCGTTTTCAAAATGCCACAACGATTGTTGAATGAAATCGGGCGCAAAATTAGGGAAGTTCTAGCAGAAAAAGAAATGTTTTTCAAAAGTTTCGATGACTTATTTTGGGAAAGTGCGTAACTTGCTCAAAAAGCAGTTTTTTGAATAAAAAACATTGGCTTGTTTTGCTTTTTTGGGTTGTTCTTTCGAAATTTGTGTAGCTATTTTTACATAGATTCCTTTTGATGCTTTTGAGGTTACAAATTTGTACCTTTAATAATATAGCGGAGTTGATACCGCTTTGCTAAACAAACGCAGGTGTAAAGCGTGGAAACACAGGGAGTTGTTAAACCCTACATCAACAACGCAGGTGCTAAGGCGAAAGTCACAGGGAGTTGTTAAACCCTACACCAACAACGCAGGTGCTAAGGCGAAAGTCACAGGGAGTTGTTAAACCCTATACCAACAACGCAGGTGCTAAGGCGAAAGTCACAGGGAGTTGTTAAACCCTACACCAACAACGCAGGTGTTAAGGCGAAAGTCACAGGGAGTTGTTAAACCCTATACCAACAACGCAGGTGCTAAGGCGAAAGTCACTAGGCGGCAATCCTTCGGGTTTGTCGCTTGTTTTTTTAGGTTTGCTCACTAGGCTGGCAAAGCGGAAAATGTCCTTAAATGAACTTTCCGAGAAAGTAGATTTGACCTTATCCAATCTTTCTATTTTAAAAACAGGCAAAGCAAAAGCCATCAGATTCAGCACTTTAGCTGCTATCTGCAA
>JBJXHA010000722.1:0-7306 GCA_046160275.1 Bacteroidia bacterium
CAGAGTATTTGCTTCGTGATGCCTTGTTTCCGCATGGTGTATTGGCAAACGCGCCTGATTTTGAGCAGTTTGGCGTTTCTGAACGCGGGCATATTTTTTACCGCAACCATACCTTGATGAAACTTGCCGATGTTGCTTCTACGCCACAAACCGAGCAAGAGGCTTGCGTCAAATTTGAAGAATTTCGCGCAGCAGTTACGCAAAAGCTGGGAGAACTGTACGAAAATGATGTAAAATTGGCAGAGAATAACAGCCTGCACGAAAGTGCGATTGCCGATTTTCGGACTTTGTTTCAGTATCTCGTTTTTCGCTATGCCGAAAAAATCTGCGACACGCAAAGCGGCGAACTAAAATATTGGCAACTGCATTATGCCCTAGAGCTTCCCGCCTTAAAAGAATTGCGCCCCAAAACCGACATTGACAAAGGCATAGTTCCTTCTAACACACCTAGCCTTGTGCGGCAGTTGTACGAAAAATACAAAAAAGGCGTACTGCAAGGCGAAAGCCTAAGCGTAGGCATTGGTGCCTGTGGCTATGTGGTAAATTTGGATTGTAATTATTTGCCGATTTCGCGGGCGGAGCCTGTGAAGCTACTGGATTTGAAAGAGAGTGTAGAGAAAATAGCGAGTTTGTATTTTCAGGGGAAGAATTATGCAGTACCTATGTTGCATAGTTTGGCGGGTGATGCGGCGGCGAGTAGAACGGGGATAGGTAACGTTTCGACATCAACTGAGATAAAACTTGAAAAAGGAAAAGATTATTTTGCAGAAATAGATTTTGACAACAAAACGGTTCGCTTTTATCTGCACATCTATTACAATAAAAGTAATGAATTACTGGCTCAGAAATATTCAACGCTCAAAAATTTGTGGAAGGAAGCAGATGGTAGCGTTATATCCTATACTTATGAAGGAAAAGAAGAAAAATGGACGCTACATTATAATGTTGAAACATTTGGGTATAATGGTACACCTTTAAAGTTACTTCCCAAATATGAGGGGAGCGTGATGGAGAATAATGAGGAGAAAAATGCAAAAACCCGCTCGTTATATAAAACGATAAATCCGAGTGCTGTTTTTCTTGTGTTAACTACTACTGGCGATGGCTATTCAACCCCATCTGAATTGAACCTTGGTAGTGGACACTTAAAGAAAGACTTAAAATCGTTTAGTCATGAACTAGGGCATTTCTTCATTAATCGTTTCAAACTTCTATTGGAAGAAAACGAGGGGGCAAGTTTAGAAATTCAAAAATATGAAAGTTTGCAAAAGTCTCAAGAAATTTCTCCCTCATACGAAACGATAAAAGCTGTTTATAAGAATGATACGTTTTTAAAAATGCAGGGGGAATATGCTGAAACTATACATGCGCATCAAATGCGATTTCCACCCAAAGAAATTCCTATTTTGGATAATGACCCCGACAAATACATTTACCCTATTTCGAATCCAAACGAGGATAAGCACGTGAAGTGGAATCCCATGAACATTATGAAAAATCAAGATAGAATAGAGTGGCCAAGCAACAGCGATTCATGGAAATATAACCCTGCAAAATTTGGTTATAAAGGTATTCCCTTGATGGCTTATGGAGAAGCTGATACTTCGGATTCTGATGGTTATATAGATGCTGATGATGCTATCCTTCCTACTGATAAAAACAGATATAAAGAGGCATTCAAGAGGTTACTTTCTGAAAATCGGGAAATTTGGGTATTTGAGCATAAGCAGGTATTAGAAAGTGTTATAAAATACATAGAATTGTTTCTTTCAAGCTATAATGCTTTACAAGGATTAGAAGTTAAAAAAGAGTTAAAAGGAGTCTTTTACCTTAAACGTTGTAGCCGTTTGGTTTTTTGGGCAGGGAAAGTTGCTAACTCTACAATGCCAAAAACTAAAACATCAACAGTCGAATAAATTCATTCAAGCAATAACCTCATGAAAACTTACTGTTTCACATTATTCTTTTGTTTAACATATTTTGGGATTTACGCGCAAATCTCCTCCCTCAAGCAAATATCACTTGATACTTTTTCTTGTGTTATTTGGGCAGAGTATGTGCAAGCATCTCCAACTCCCCTGCCATTTGGGTATGTCTTTTTTTGCAAAGACGTTTGGTTTGTGCTAGATAAATCGCTGAATACAAAAATATTGGATACTTTAGCATATTATTATTTCGATACAGATGCACTCAAAAGAAAACAACCAAAAGATGCAAAAGTATTGAATCAAGCCAAACGAATGATGGATAAAAATAGGTTAAAAGAAACGATTATTTATTTAACTGAAATGAGAAACCTAGACGAAGATAATGCGATAAACAGCCCCAATGGTTATAGACTAAATATGTATAGTTATCATCAAGACTCATTCAGTAAAATAAATCGCTATGTAAATGCTTTCAATGTAGAAGTAATAGGGCTAACAGTTAAGAATTGGGAAGACGATTCAAACCATTCTGGCGCGATTTATGGGGGACATAAAGTGGATAGTTGTTGTTGGAAGCAACCTTTCTATTCAGGCCAGAAAAACAGGTTTCAACCGCTTTATTGTAAAAAAATTACGCCCTTGACAGAACAACAAATACAGGCATTTTATCTCACTTCTTTGAAAGTTCGCCATATTAAGGTTCGAACACATTAGGTAAAATAATGCCATAAAACTTCCCGTTTTTCCCTCCCGAAAAACGCCAATCTTCCATTTTATTCACAATCTAACCAAAGTCAAAAAAATGAGTCTTACAGAAGAAGCGTTCTAATGAAAAAGAGGCTGTCTAAAAAGTTCGCAACTCTTCGAAGAGTTGCGAACTTTCTACCTAGAACATAATAAAAAAGCAATTACAGTGAATGGTGTTTTTTGTAAATTAGCCTTTTTAGACAGCCTCTAGACAACCCATACCAATCACCCAAAAGCCTAAGTAATGCAAACAAACTATTTCGGCACTTCGGCAGGCTCAGTACGAACAGTGGAGTCCAGCTCGACACAAGCAACTTACCTATTTCAAAAATATATTTACTTGATAGTCAATATTTTACTTCTGAAAACTGCTTACTGTTCACTGTTCACTGCCCTAATCTTCCCTTTCTTTATTTTTATTCAGCATATTATACAACTCTTCTTTTATCAGTTTTGGCAATTCTTCGTCATAGCCTGCATAAATTTTATGCACCATCAAGTTCTTGCCCACAATCACAATCACAGGAAATGAATCAATGCCGAGTATGTTATACATCCAGTCTTTATCGTCAATCAAAACATTCATGTAATAATTGCGGAGTTTCATAAACTCTTTTACGCGCTCGCTAGAACCCCAAGCGGGGGCAACAAAATTCACGCCTTTGTCTTTAAAAGTAAGTGCCTGTAAACCAACGCCTTGCATTTGGTCATTCCAGATTTTTGCGGTGTCGGGTAGCCAAAAGTAAAAAACCGTAATTTGGTTCGTAAATCTTGACATATCCCAATCATTGCCTTTTAAGTCTTGTAAGCTAAAAGGAGGCATCGGTTGATTGACGACAATTTTGCCTACTTTATCTATTTTTTGCGCCCAAAGTGCATGGAAGCAAAGCATTAAAAGGAAAATAGAGAATACTTTTTTCATAAATTTGAGATTATAGTAAGAATGATACAAAATAAACTTTCTGTAACAAGAAATATTGCACAATATTACGCAATATTGCACAAGTAACGAAAATTTACGATACAAAATCCAAAAAGTTCGGAACGCATTGAAGTGTTCCGAACTTTTTGGATAGTCTTGTTTAATCTTATATGTTAAGCACGAGTGAGCGAATATTCATATAAACAACTAATTGTCAATTACTTATTATTCACTATTCATTCTTAACTATTCACTACATAAAGCTTAGTCCATCATATTGGTTGCGGCTTCTGCTTCTTTTTTGAATTTCTCGTATTCTTTCGGAGTCAAATCGCCATAGAAAAAATCAACGGGGTCAATTTTTGTCCCATTTTTGAGAATTTCATAATGTAAATGAGGACCGCTTGAAAGCCCTGTATTTCCAGTCAAGGCAATGATATCACCGCGTTTCACTTGCTGCCCTACTTTTACCTTCACTTCTGAAAGATGCGCGTATTTGGTTGTCAAGCCATATCCGTGGTCAATTTCCACTTGATTGCCATAACCGCCACTGCTTACTCCTGCCGTAACAACGGTGCCATCGGCGGTAGCTGCTGCAGGTGTACCAATTGGCGCAACAAAGTCAAGTCCTGTATGGTCTTTATGGATTTTTAATACGGGGTGGAAACGGGGACCAAAACCAGAGATAACATTACCCGGTACGGGTTTAATCGCAGGAAGATGTTGAAGTTTTTCTTGGTTTTCGGTCATCAATTTTGCCAAATACTCATAACTTCTCCCTTGAATTGCCACCTTATAATTTAGCGCGTCAATTTTTTTCTCTGCCGTTTTCAACACTTCGGGATTTGTGGCAGCCATTTGATTGTCATTTCCTCCTTTTCCACCTTCCCAATGCCCATCTTCAATCGGTTGCGCATTTAATAGACTTCGGAAGAGTTCGTTATCCTTCTTATGTAGGGCATCAACGTCTTGCTCTAATGCTACATATTTTTGATTTAGGGTATCAACTTCGGCAGTCAAAGTAGCATTTTGTTCTTTCAAGATAGTCATTTTCGGATCATCCCAAAAGGTAAAATAGCCTGCAAACAACAAAGCACCTCCAATAACAGAAGCTAAGACATGAGTGCTGATTCGCTGCGCAATTTCTTGTTTAGTGAGGGGGGACTCTTTGTACGTACAGGTTTCTGTATCGTAATAATAGCGTTTTTTATTCGACATAATCAGACAATATTGGTTGAAAAACAGAAAAAAAGAACTCTCTTATGATAGTAAAAAGAACGATTTCTGTCAATACTCTACCCCACATTTTCCTTCTCTCGCCGCCAAAGATAAGAAGGTTTATATCCGAAAAGCAAATTTTCTGCTTAAAATTAGCTTAAAATTTCCTTAGAATTTAAAAGTCAAAGAATTAAATAACTGACTACCAACAACTTACATTACTACTTCATTATGAAATATTTATAGATAAGTTAACAATAAATAAAACCTTTTTCGCTAAAATTCGTTAGATTTGCACCAAAGTATCGTGCTTAAGAGTATTTTAATTTGGAAACAAAAAAAATTTCACACTTTATTATAATATTTTTTAGCGCGAGAAACATATTTTTCATCTTTAAAAGGGACTTATTTATGAACGATAAACCATTTATTACGGTAACAGACACCGCAAAACAGCATATTTTGCATCTCCGAAAAGAGGGCGGTTATGCCGAAAGTCATGCCTTGCGTGTAAGCGTAGAGGGAGGAGGCTGCTCAGGGCTTGCCTATAAATTGAATTTTGACAATGAGGCGCAAGCAGGTGACCAAACGATTGAATACAATGAAATTAAACTTGTGGTAAACATGAAGAGCCTACTCTATTTGGTAGGAACAGAACTTGATTTCACGGGAGGTTTAAAAGGCGAAGGATTTCATTTTAAAAATCCTAATGCCTCTCGCACCTGCGCTTGTGGCGAAAGTTTTTCTGTTTAAATCGCAACAAAATGCTTCCTTTTCTTTCATCAAAAAAGTACCAAGCTCTTTGGTACTTTTTTTGCGCTTAATAATTCACAAATAATACATTTATTTTTGGTGATGTTTTCATCCAAAAAATAATAAGGTGGGTTGAATAGATAATTCATTGAATACTTGGAAAACATCCTTAATTAAAGCCAGTAAACTACTTACGAAACATTTTGGGGACTATATTTATCTTATAACTTTTTGTTTTTATGCAAATCAAATACACTTCCACCTTGCTAGGGATGCTTCTTTTTCTTTTCTCGCTTACAAGTTGCGGGGGAAAAGAAGAACTCAATGAATTTGAAATAGGTTATACAAGTGCTAATTATATGGCGCAACATCAACCTATTACACAAAATTTTTTGGTGGGTTTTTCTTCGGGCGGAAATTTTCAGACGGAGGACGGTGTGCGCATTCTATTTCCTTCGCCCAGTCAAGGGCAAGTAACTGTTTTTGAAAAACAAGATGGCACGCCTTATGTTCAGGGGGTTGTTCAAGTAAAGGTAAAAGAAATAAGCAAGATGTCAGATGCCCTTTTAGGTGGTTTTAGCTTAGAAGGCGAAGGACAACCTTTGTTTTCTGTAGGCAGATTACACGTAGAAGTTTTGGGAAATGATAGTTCCAAGTTGCGTTTGGCAGCAGGTAAAAACTACACCATTTCTTTCCCAAGTTTAGGTTTTAATGAAACGCTCAAAGGCTTTTTCTTAGCCCCCGGCGATAATCAAGTGATGGAATGGAAACAGTCTGCAAGTGCAATTACCCTACCCCCGAACAACCTGTATCCCCTACACCAACTCATTAGCAATCAACTGGGGGAAATGCAAATGGGGACTTATCTCACTGAAAAATATCCCCAAAAAGGAAACCTCACAGTTTCGCTTCAAGGCAATGCAAAAATCAGTAACAGTAAAATGTTCTTGTGTTATAAAGATTATCCCTCTGCTTTTGAATTAAAAACGAACCAAGAAGCTTGGGCTGCCCAAAATATACCCCTTGCCCCCGCCACCTTAGTAGGCTACGGCTTCGAAAAAGGGCAAATGTATTATACCATGCAAGAAATAGACGGCACAAACGAAATGATTAGCCTCACGATGGAAAAAACCACCTCCGCCGATTTTGAAGCCAAAATCAAGGCATTGGATAAGTGGTGGTAGGAGCATTTCTTTTCTGATAATTTAGCACGGGAATAAATTCCCACGCTAAATTATCAAAAACATCACTACCCAAAATGACTACTACTTTGTAAACCAAATTCTTCTTCAAACATTCGTAATTTCTTCATATTTTAGGGTGGGAATTTATTCCCGCCCTAAAATACGGGAATATTTTAAATCAATTTTCAACTTGTAAAAAGCCCATTTTGTTTATATTTGTGCTATTATTTCATTTTTAAAACTAACCTTAATCATGGGAAAAAGCCTTTTTCAAATTTGGATTCATGCCGTTTGGACAGTAAAGCAGCGTGCGCCTGTTTTAGATAAGTCCTTTCGTTTTGAGTTATTTAGACATATTAAAACGATAGCAAGCGAAAAAGGAATTTATGTAGATATTATCAACGGAATTGAAGACCACGTACATTGTCTTTTTTTATTGAAATCAACGCAGACAGTTGCAAATGTACTAAAAGAACTAAAAGGGGAATCTTCTCGTTGGATAAATGAAAACAACTTGATAGGAGGCGAGTTTGCATGGCAGGCAGGGTATGGAG
>JBJXHA010000723.1:0-10854 GCA_046160275.1 Bacteroidia bacterium
ACATCTGTATCTTGGCTAAAAACTTGATTTACAGCAGAAAACGCGCCCAATAAGGCAAAAACAGAAAGTAATTTTTTTGCTTTCATCTTGACTATTTTTTGCAAAGATACGTATTTTTTTATTGTAAATGTGGAGATTGAAAAAATGGGGAGGGTTTAAAAAGTTCGAAACGCTACGAAGCGTTCCCTACTTTTTCACATTTCCTGTTGCTCTTACTCCAACTCCCGTATTGGGCTTTTTTCGCGTTTAAAAAAATGTCGCCAAACGAGGCTATGTTCCCACATTCCTAGGTGTGTGGCGGAGGGAGAGGGGTGTGGGCGGCTTTTCCACCAAGTTCTGGCTTTGGCGTAAAATGCCCAATGTGCGGTGGCAACTGCCCAAACGTCTCGCCATTTTCCTTCGGTCATGAGTTTGATGCCAAAAACACCATCTAAACAGAGGCGAACCAATATCTTGCTAAGTAGTTGATTTACAGGCAAATTTCGCAGCATTGTCGCCAAACTGTTGTGAATATTGAGATAGGTTTTGCGTGGATTAGATTTGTGTAAAGTGCCGCCGCCTACGTGCCAAATTTTGCTTTGGGGTTGATAATAAATTTTGTAGCCGAAGTTTTTGGCACGCCAACAAAAGTCAATTTCTTCCATGTGCGCAAAAAAACTTGCCTCAAATAAACCAATTTCATCGGTTACACTTTTGCGAATCAAACAACAAGCTCCTGTTGCCCAAAAGATTTCTCTTGGCGTTTCGTATTGCCCCTCATCTTTTTCCAATAGGTCAAATAAACGCCCATAACAGAATGGATACGCATATCTATCCATCAAACCGCCTGCCGCGCCTGCATATTCAAAGCTATTTTTATCGTGGTATGCCAAAATTTTAGGCTGAATTGAAGCAATTTTCTCATCACTTTCCATCAATTCTACCAAAGGTTGCAACCAATCGGGGTGAACTTCGACATCACTGTTCAACAATACATAATATTTTGTGTCAATGTGGGCGAGTGCGCGATTATTTCCTTCTGCAAAGCCATAATTTTGGTCTAATACAATGACTTTTATGCTTGGGAAATTTGCCTGCACAAATGCCACACTTTCATCAGTCGAAGCATTGTCCACCAATACAATTTCAACGTGGGGGTAAGTCGTATTCAAAACCGAAGGCAAAAATAAATCTAGCCACTTTTTGCCATTCCAATTTAAAATAACGATGCTAATTTTCGGAAAATCCTTCATATCTTGAGCTGCCTTGAGATTGGGCGCAAAGATAATTAACTGTTTTCAATAAATAAGGTAAGGTATAGGTAAAAAATAAAGTATTCGATTTGCCTTTTTTACCACAAAGTTTCACAAAGGATTTTCCACAAAGACACACAAAGCGAGAGGTTAAGGGCTTTTCTTTGTGTAACTTTGTGCTGGAACTTCTGCTACTCTGTGGTTTGATATGCTCTCTTATTTTCACCTTATTCCTAAGCTGCGAATAAAGGGTAAGTTTAGACTGAAATTACAAAATCACCTCTTGGCACACTTCTACCTCATCACCTACAACCACAACCACCCAAGCCTTCATTTTAGGGCTGTTAAGCAATTCTTTGGTCACCAAATATCGCTGCATTTGTTCTTTTGCAGCTTTTATGATGGTGTGAACGCGTTTATCCCCCACTTTTCCCCAAGGTACTTAAATTTTGCGCTTTTATTTTCTGTAAAAATTCGTTTCTTTGCAATGTTATTACTTTAAAACTATTTTCCATTATTTATTACTATTTTCAAAATATGAAAAAGAACCGCATTTTTCTTCTCGTTTTTCTATTTTTTGCATTACTTCAAAATGTTCAAGCAAAACACATTTACGCTAGCTACTTTAGCTATGAATATTTAGGTGCTAGTGATTACAAAGTGAAACTAACCTTGCTAAGAGATTGTGGTGTAGGAACTGTTTTTGATGACCAAATCACCTTTTCCTTATATAATACCCAAACAGGAGCTTTTATTGGAAATCTAGGGGCAAGTTTTCCTGTAGTTACCAATTTTGGAACGATATGCAATGGTACGGGGTTTTGTTTAGAAGAAGCTGTCTATACCACCACCCTTTCCATTAATCAGAAAACCACAATTACTTATGGGAGATGTTGTAGAAATAATAATTTGATAAATATTCTAAATCCTGGTGATATGGGACTTGGGCAATCGCTGATTATTAGTGCCCCTCTTCAGAACAATATGCCGCAAAGACAAGCCCTTCCGCCAAATTGTATTAGTGGTTTTCAGCCGCAAGTGATTAACCTTGCTGCCACAGACATAGATGGCGATTCTTTGGCATATAAAATGATAACGCCACGCACAGGAGGTAGCCCAGATACACCGATTGTAATGCCTATGCAGAATCTGCCTTTTGATGAGGTGTTTTTTGTGAATGGCAGCTCGGCGAATAATCCTTTTGGGACAGTAGGTACTTGCAGTTTAGATGAAATGACGGGGCAAATGCTGCTTCAAGTTACGCAAATTGGGCGTTATGCTTGGGGCTATGTGATAGAAGAATGGCGAAATGGAGCAAAAATAGGAGAATATTTTTACGATGGAACACTTGCTGTTTTTATGACTTCTTCTGATATAAGCGCTCCTTTTGCCGAAAATAATCCACTAACTATTTCATTTCCAGCAGAAAAGCAATTACACGTTTCCCTAGAAACCGCTACGCATTTAGGCACAGTTCAACTTTTTGACCTAACAGGCAAAAGATGGTACAGTTCTGAACCTCTTTTCGAAAACGCACATCTGATAGACGTTTCCACGCTGCCTCAAGGCTTGTATGTGCTTCGTTTTCAAAATGGCAAAGAAATGGGCAGTAAGAAATTTTGGCTTCCGTAGAAAAAAATTCCCAAAATCATTTTGAAAAAATGTTATGTATGCATACCTTTGGGGAAAATTTGTTCATCTTTATTTTAAAGCTATAAATGGAAGCATATATCATTACAGGGTATCGTACTGCGGTGGGCAAGGCAAATCGCGGTGGGTTCAAAAATATGCGCTCAGATGATTTGGGTGCAGAAGTGATTAAGCATTTGTTAAAAAATGTACCTCAATTAGACCCTACTCAAATTGATGATTTGATTGTGGGTTGTGCGGTTCCTGAAGCCGAGCAAGGAATGCAAATTGCGCGTATGGTGTCTTTACTTTGCCTTCCGCAAAATGTTTCGGGCGTTACAGTGAATCGTTATTGTGGTTCGGGCTTGGAAACTGTGGCAATGGCAGTGGCAAAAATCAAAGCAGGCATGGCGGATTGTATTGTGGCGGGTGGAATTGAGAGTATGTCGCTTGTGCCAACGATGGGGCATAAAGTTTCTTTGAACTATAAAATTGCAAACGAGCATCCTGAATGGTTTTTGGGCATGGGCTTGACTGCGGAGGAAATCGTGGCAGATTATGGTATTACCCGTGAAATGCAAGATGAATTTGCGTTTAACTCACATCAAAAAGCGATTGCAGCCATTAAAGCAGGAAAATTTGCTCCTGAAATCGCACCCGTGGAAGTAGAAGATATTTTTATTGATGAGAGTGGTAAAAAACAAAGCCGTAAATTTGTGGTAAGCACTGACGAGGGACCTCGTGAAGATACGAATTTGGCAGCTCTGGCAAAATTAAAACCTGCTTTCCGTCAAAATGGAACGGTAACGGCGGGTAACTCTTCTCAAACTTCTGACGGAGCTGCATTTGTTTTGGTGATGTCGGAAAGAATGGTGAAGCAATTAGGTTTAGAGCCAAAAGCAAGAATGGTAGCTTATTCAACTTATGGTGTTAACCCACGTATTATGGGTATGGGACCTGTAGAGGCGATTCCAAGAGCCTTGAAACAAGCAGGTTTGAAACTGAGTGACATTGACCAAATGGAATTGAATGAGGCTTTTGCTGCACAATCTTTGGCTGTTATCAAAGAATTGCAACTCAATCCCGAAATTATTAATGTAAATGGTGGCGCAATTGCTTTGGGGCATCCTTTGGGCTGCTCAGGTGCAAAACTTTCGATTCAATTATTGAACGAAATGACGCGCCGCAACCAAAAATATGGCATGGTAACAGCTTGCGTAGGTGGCGGACAAGGTGTTGCTGGTATTTATGAGCGTTTATCGTAGGATTTTCGCATTTTTTTTAGACCTGCTTAGATTTTTGAAAAATCTAGGCAGGTTTTTTCATTTTCTCTATCTCTCTCATACAAAATTCCTTATCCCCATCAATGGCTTGAATGAGGCTTTCGAGGGAATCAAATTTGGCTTCGGGGCGAATGTAGGAGAGAAGTTCTATGGTCAGGTTTTCGCCATAAATATTTTCCTCAAAATCAAAAATATTGACCTCTATTCCGCGCTCAAATTCGCCCATTGTAGGTTTTTTGCCAATGCTCATCATTCCGTAGAAAGTTTTTTTATTGTAAATTACAGACACAAAGTAAATTCCATCGGCAGGAATTAATTTTGTAGGGTCATTGACTTTTAAGTTTGCGGTAGGATAACCGAGTAATCGCCCTTGCTTTTCTCCGTGAATTACTTCCCCTGTAAAGCGATAGGGATAGCCCAAAAAGGTATTTGCCGTAACTACATCACCACTTAACAACGCTGCTCGAATTTTTGTACTGCTCACATTTGCATTGTCAATTGCTTGGGCGGGAATTTCTTCTACCTCATAGCCAAACATCGGTGCAAGTTGCCGTAATTCGTGTATATCGCCAGAACGATTTTTGCCAAAATGATGGTCATAACCAATGACAAGGCGTTGAATACCAATTGCTTCTACCAATATTTTTTGAATGAAATCTAGGGAAGGGGTTGTTGAAAATTCTTTCGTAAAGGGAATTAAAATCAAAGTATCCAAACCAAAATCGCGCAAGGTTTCGATTTTTTCTGTTAAGGTTTGCAGTAATTTCAAGTCTTGTTTTTCTGGAAAAAGAACCAAGCGCGGATGTGGATGAAAACTAATTAACACCGATTCACCCCCAGTTTCGGCGGCAAGGTCTTTAATTCTCTGCAAAATTTTCTTATGCCCCAAATGCACGCCATCAAATGTGCCAATCGTAGCTACAATATTTTGCCCTTTTGTAATATGTTCAAGCGAATCAAAAACCTTCATTTGTCAATAAACAGTAAATTATAAACAACAAACGGCAGCAATGGTTTGTAAAACTACCGTTTTGAAGGGGCAAAGATACAAAAAGAATTGATAGACTTTATGTCAGATTGTGGAACTTACAAACAAGCTTTCTTTTTGTTTTTCCCACCATTTAAGATAATCAAAATAACTCTCTTGCGGTTTATTTTGTGCTAAATAAACAGAGAGGTTTTCGCCTACATTCTTTGCTTCTTCTCGATTTCTTTGATTTAGTAATTTGTTGATTTCTAATAACCTACGAACCAAATACAGCTCAGATTTCATCTCCAACTTATATTTTTGAGAAAAATTGATGATGGATTTTGCCAAACTTTTGACAAATTCATGGCTCTCATCTTGCCAATAAACGAGAAAATGCAGCATTTTTGCCCAAAAATGATAGGCTTTATTATAGGAATTAATGGCAGATTGTAGAATAAATTGCAACCAATAATTGACCTCCGAAACTTGATTTAGCCCAAAATAAATACGTGCCTGATAATAAGCAATTTGGAAGAAAAAAATCTCATTCATCAATTCCGAATTTTCTAATAAGGCTTTTTTATGCTGTTCTATAGCAATCACTCCTTGCTCATATTGCTCAAAACGAACATAAAAAGACAATTCGTGCCGTAAACCTAATGCAAAAATATGAAGTTGAAGGTTAGGAGAGAATAAAGGTTTAGGCACAAAGGTTTCCACCGTTTTTAGCTTTTGTAAAGTAGTCATAAATGCCTCAGAATCACCCTGCATCATTTCCAAAATTAATAAATTGGACAAAGAATTGACATAACGCAAAGGCTCATTCACAATCAAAAAAGGCTTTTGCTCAAAGATTTCAATTGCTTGAAATTGATAAGGGTAGGCTTTTTCTGGCTCTTGGGTAAATTTATAATAATTCACAAAAGCACTCAAATGATTGATAGCGCACTCCGCAGAGCTGTGTGTCATGGGATAAGAAATCAAGCGTTCATACAAGACAGTTTGCTGTTTTTTCACAATTTCATCGTCTTTTAAGGTCGCATGACTTTGAAGAAATAGAAACATATCCGCATTCATGTTGCGCGTAATTACAATGTCATTCAATTTTCTTAACGCGTCAGTTTCCTCATTTACAACACTTTCGTACATCTCCTTCCAATTTTTTACACTAGGAGATTGCTTAATGAAGCGAATTTCAAATTGAAGGAGTTTTAACAAAGAGGTGAAATTCTCATTTTCTCTGGCAATGTTTTTTGCTTTCTGAATGAGGGAAATACACTGTGAAAACAGGTTTTTTGCCATTAAAACCTCTATTTCTAGCAGCAATTCATCTAAATAATGGTTGTTTGTATGGGTACGTGCATACTGCGCCTGTGAGCGCAAAATAATGCGGTAGAGATAATTTTTATAAACAGAAAGTTGCTTTATTCCCGAAGGTTGTAGTTTCTTTTTTAATTCTGATTCATTGTAAACGCTCATTTCATTCAGTAAATCAAACAACATGAGGTACTGCTGTTTGCCTTCACTGCTATGAATAGAGGCATATTTTTTGAAGTAAGCCTTTTCCGTCTTACTTAAACTTTTGATTAAGATAAATAAATCTTCTTTTGCTGTCATTTTCTTCCTAAATTATTCCCTCAAAAATACAGTTTATTTTCTTTTAAATGATAATTTTTTGTAAAACGCTCCTTTTTTTTCAGCTTTTCTTGAAAAAATGACTTCTAAGAATGACTGCCATAATTTTTAGTTATACTAATAATGTAGTTCGATTTTTGGACTATTATATAAATATTAAACCTAAACTCAAATTTTTCACAATATTTAGGGGAACAGCTTACTTATTTTTGGCTATTTTATTCTTAAAAAGAAATGGTATCTATTATTACTCGACTTGCTTCAGTTTTACGCCTTATTCGATTTAAGGAGGTTTTCTTCGCAATTTGCTTCTGCGTTTGCCATTTTCTGGCACAAGCGCAAACTATTTCGATCATACATTCGCCTGTTACTACACTTAAAGCAGGTGATGTGGTAACATACACGGTAACTGCCAAGAATACAACTTCGGCAACTATATCCAATGTTATCATCACTTCGGACACACTACCCGGCGCGCCTATGCGCTTCGTAGCCAATAGTTTAACGGTGAGTGGTACAAACTTAACTTGTACCGTTCCGTCTACTATTACCAATGCTATCAACATTAGTGGTTTTGATTTATTGCCCAATGAAAGCATCGTTTACACCTTTCAAATGCGTGTGCCAAGCGATTATGTAGGTTCAACTACGGTTTCGCATACAGCAACCTTAAATCCAGGCGCGGCTTCTCATACTGTTAGCAACATGATTAGTTCACTGCCTACTTTAACTGTTACCAAAACGGGAAAAACAGACGTAACAGCAGGTACAGTAAACAAAACAGGTTTGATTTATTACACAATGGTTGTAACTAATACGGGAACTGCTACAGCAAAATCTGTGGTGCTGAAAGATGCCTTAGACACATTGAAAGCGAAAATTGTGGCGGCAGATTTGGTGATAGTTTCGCAAACGTATTTAGGAACTTACACCATTAATAAAGGAAACTCAACCTTGCATGATAGTGTACGAGTTACGCTGGGCGATATTCCTGGAGGCGGCTCGGCTACCATTCAATTTCGAGTGAGAGTAAAACCAGCTGCAACGGGAAGCATTACCAATACTGCTACTGCTACTAGCACAAATGCAACTACTGCTACGAGCAATACGGCAACCCATACCATTAATGCAGGGGTAAGCTGCGCCAACCGCAATGTTTTCTATCTTTCTTTTAATGGAAACAATGCTTCCGCAGAGGTAAACAACCCTTACAAACCTTGGCAGTCCTTTCTGCAAATTATAAATGCCATCAATGCACAAGGAGGCTTTGCAATTGTTCGCTTTTTAGATGCCTACTACCCTTCTTCTGTATCAGGCTCTACTGCGCCTGTACTAACTACGCCTTGTGTTACGATTGATGGTAATTACTGCTTATTTAACCGCAATTCAGGGGCGGGTGTAGGTTTCTTATTGTTACAAAATGGCGCAAATGGCGATACAATTCGTAACATTCGCCTAACTAATTTTAATCGCTCACCCTATATTTTTGAGGCAACTGGTACCTCTCCTGCCAGCCCGATTACTGGGCTTGTTATGGACGATGTAAAAATCTATGCTTGCCAATCCGTAAAAGCTTCTTCGCTTACCAACATTTCTGGTGCGAAATTTATAAACTGCGAATGGTCAAACAATCCTTTTGGCGCACTGGATATTGTAGATGTAAAAGCTACTTTTACAGATTGTAATTTTTATTGTAATACGCGCGGAGGGTTTGGTGGTGCAGTTGATGCAAGAATTAAAAGTGGAGGTGCTGGCTCTGATGCACATTTCACCGACTTAACTTTTACTAGAGGCGAATTTAGCGGGAATAGTGCTACAGGTGGCGGTGGAGATGGCGGTGCCCTAAGTGTGGGTGTGGGAACGCTTACGATAGATGGAACGAAATTTAATTGCAATTCGAGTGATTCCCCTACAGGAACAGCAGGAGGAGGGGCACTTCGCTTGCAGTCTAATTCTGGCTCTAGTGGAAAGCCCATTGTTAGCATTAAAAATGCCGTATTTTACACTAATACTTGTACTTCAGGTACAGATGGTGGCGCAATCTTAGGCACATCTACTGGCGCATTAACTTTGGATAAATGTATTTTCAAGAATAATGTTTCTGGAAGTGGTAGCGCAATTAATGTTAGTTCTCCTTTTACGATAAATAATTGTATTTTCGAAGGAAATTCAACGGGGGCAGCTGTCGTGGGTTCTCCTTCTGTAATGGATAGCACAACTGTAAAAGGAAATACTGGCGCAGGCGTTTCAGGAACGATTGGTACTTTAAGCAACTCTTTAGTTTGTGGTAATACAGGTACAAACATGAGTGCGCACCCTACAACTACAACCAATTCGTTGTATGGAACAAATGCTGAAGCAATTAATAATACGCAAGTTTCTGTTGTCAATGAACCTGCATCAAGTGCTACTGCGGGTTGGACTTTTACCAATCCTACAAGCATCTTACCACTAAACAGCGCAACTTCTCAAGGAACTTTTGTATTTACAAACACGAATACAACCAACGATATTCAACAAGCAGCAAACGGCTTTGGTGGTGTAGGAGATGGTTTTTGGTTATTGGAAGAGGGAGATATTATCGAAACCCCCGTCTTAAATATGCTAAATTTCCCTGCTTCAATTACCGTAGCTTATAAGGCAAGACGAATCCAAAGTAATGCAGGGCAAACTTCTACTACACAATCTGTTAGTTTAGAATATTCGACAAATGGTGGCGGGAGTTGGACTGCGGCAAATACATTTGTGGTAGGAGCAGCTTGGGCTGATGCAACGGCTTTTACAATTCCTGCTTGTGCTACAGCAACGATGAAACTACGTTGGTTTAGATTGACAGCTGGAGCAACACGTCAAGATGTAGGTATTGACAATATTCAAATTACGTATAATACTACCGCGATTCAACAAGGGGCTACGAACTGGCTATTAGAACCAACAGATGTCATTGAATCGCCTAATATTAACCTGACAGGTTACTCAACCGCTTTTGTACAATATCAAATTGCAGGGAATGGCACAGGTACATATATGCCAGGTCTTTTTGAATATTCCTTAGATGGAGGCACAATTTGGAGTACACCCGTAACCACTCAAACGCCAAGTACTACTACCTTGCCTAATGTCAATGCCTTTGCAAGTGCGCTTGAAATTACTCTAGGTTCAACGAGTATTAGCAATTTTAAAATGAGATTTACGCACAATGGAGGTTGTGGCAGGTCTTTAAAAGTTGACAATATTACAGTTACTGGTGCCAATCCTATTACTTGTGCGAGTGCTATGGCAGGTTCAGGCTTAACCGTAGGTACTTATGCTTGTTTGTCTGCCTGTCCCACAACTCCTACCAATACAACAAACTGTATTACTTTTGCAGATTTAGGGGAAATTTCGCTTTCAGGCTGTAAATTTTTGAATACTTATACAGGTGATTTTGCGTCAGGAACTCCTGTTATGCTTCCTTCAGGCGTAGATGCACAAAGCTTTAACATGATTGTGAGTAATTTCTTCCCCGTAAATAGCCCAGCAAATACATACAGTTGGCGTTTCTTGGTAGTGAATGCTAGTGATGAAGTGGTACAAGTAGTTACGCCAAGCACTTATCCTGCGGTAACAAATACAACGCTTACACCGAATTTTACGCCAGTAGTTGCAGGAACTTACAAAGTTTATGGCTATTATTACAATGAAAACAGCGCGAATGCTCCAACACTAGGAACAACTCTTGCGGCTCTAGCAACAGATATTTGTGGTTCATTGTCAAAGAATTTCGCTACCTTTGAGATTCTAACTCCTATCGTAGAGACTGTTACTTCTTCTTGTATTCAAAATGCGCAATATGCTTGTCCTAACCGTTTCTTTGGAACAATAACTGTAACAGGCGGTTACCCTAGCTACGCACAATCGAAAGGATTGGCAGTACCTCCTTATCTCATCGGTATTGACAAAACTTATACCCCTACTAACTATGGCAAAGAAATGTCAAGTTATGTGGCATTGGGTAGTTCTGCTACTTATATCAGCACTACAGGGCAAAACATTGGTGTAAAAACGGAAGATGATGGAAACTGTACTACTTATCCTTTTGCCCTAGATGTGGCAGCTTTTGCAG
>JBJXHA010000724.1:0-3048 GCA_046160275.1 Bacteroidia bacterium
GTATTTGGGTTGGATTTCCTGCACTTTTTTTAATAAATCACGACAACCTACAGGGCTGTTATCCCGCACCACCTTGTCCAAAATGCCATAAGGAGGACCGTGAGTGATAAGAATATCTGTATTTTCTGGGATTAATGCCCAGTGTTTTCGAATTTCCTCGCCACGTTTACGATTAAATGCCCAGTCAAAAAACCAAGGCTGAATCGGAGAACCCCAAATGCGAATCCCTTCAATCTCACAACCGCTATCATTTAGGTAAATTACCTCATCAGGAATTTCCGCTTGAACATCATAAACAGAATATTTCTCAAAGAAAAAGTCATGATTTCCTGCAATCATCACCTTATATTTAAACGGTTGCCTCTTGAACCAACCCATAAACTCACGAATTTCTGCTTTATCGCCCTTACGAGAAATATCGCCCGCATGAAGCAAAACATCTCCTTCGGGCAGAACGAGGCTATTATGTCGTCCGTGTGTATCGGAAATTGCAACGAATTTCATACGCTTTAGTTATTGCGTTGATAGGGTTCGCAACTTTCCAAAAAGTTCCGAACCCTATCAACCTTTATTACAACTGTTTATTCAACTTATCCATCAACATCAAAAAAGGCTTGGTATTTTGCATAATGTAAAAATGCAAACAAGGCACGCCAAATTCCAACAATTCCAAACATTGGCGATAAGTCCATTCTACCCCTACTTCGATTTCTTGCTCTCTTGTTTTTGCCGCCAACATTCTTTCTGTCAATTCTTGGGGAATGTCAAGTCGGAAAATTTCAGGCAAAACAGCAAGTTGTTTCTTTCCTGTCAAAATTTTCATACCCGGTATAAGCGGAATATTGATACCTTCCGATTTCGCCTTATTACAAAAATCTATATACTTTTGAGTGTCAAAAAACATTTGAGATGCTCCATAATCTGCACCTGCTGCCACTTTTTTCTTCAAAATGTCTAGGTCAAAATTCAAATTAGGAGCTTGAAAATGCTTTTCGGGATAATAGGCAACCCCTACGCAAAAATTGGTCGGTTGTGCGTCTATCAATTCATCTAAATAAGTGCCATGATTCATGTCATGAATTTGTTGCACCAAATCCAGCGCGTAGCGATTTATGTGGCGGTCATTTGGTATATCACGATGCGCCACCTTATCCCCTCGAATTGCTAGAATATTTTCGATACCCAAATAATTCAACTCAATCAAAGCATCTTCCGTTTCTTCTTTGGAAAAGCCACCACACAACAAATGCGGCACAGGGTCAATGTTAAAACGGTATTTTATCATGGCACACAAGCCAAAAGTACCTGGACTTTTGCGGCGCACTTTTTTCTTAAACTTCCCATCTTTTTGCTCTTCCCACATCACCTCCGCAGCATGGCTCGTTACATCAATAAAAGCAGGCTCATAATGCTTGATAGAATTGATAGCATCATAAATTTGCTGCAAATTCCCGCCTCTTTTTGGGGGAATAATTTCTACGCTTACAAGTGGTTTTTTAGCATTTGCTAAATGTTCTGTTACTTTCATTTATGATAAAAAGAGGTTTTTGCTAAGGAGATAAATTTACTCCTTATCTTAAAAATTGCGCAAAGGTACAGAAAAAAGCCCGTTTTCCTAGCTTATGCCAACCATTTAAATGGCAAAAATCTGGGTACTTTCTTTTGATAATCTTGATAATCAGGGTATTTCTCGGCAGAAATTTTTTCGCTAAAATCGGAACTGCCTAAGAAAAGAAGCATAAGCAAAATTGCACCTGTCAATGACCAGTTGAGCCAACGCCCCGTAGCGGCTACGCTAAAAAGGTAAAAACATACCCAAATTGCTTGCTCTGCGGCATAGTTTGGATGACGTACCTTTGCCCATAAACCTGTATGTGTGAAGCCTTTGGCATAAATTCCTGTCAAAGGCTCGTTGTTATTTTTGAGGCGGTATTTTTCGGTTTGATAATCATATTGTTGTTGATCGGCTACTGTTTCAATCACCAAACAAGTGAGCAATAAAATGCTTGCCACAATGTCAATTGCATTGATAGGTGTATCCGCGCCCTGCCAAGCCACGACAATGGGCAAAGTGAAAGATAAAATCAAGGAGTTTTGATACAAAGAGATAAAAAATAAGTTGAACGCAGCCCAAGCCCACCTGCTCGAAAGCAGTGGCGTTTTTCTTAACACATTCCAACGATAATCTTCTTCTCCCTTCCAAGGAATCCAGCTATATCCATCTCTACGCATAAAGTTAAAGGTTAGTCTTGCCCCCCATAAGGTTACTAAAATAGCCATGAGTACCATGCGGTCATTGAATTGCGCTTGCGCGGCAAAATACCAAACATAAACAATCGGGATAATGCTCCATAATTTATCTACTTGGCTACAATTTCGCGTGATTTCGCTGACAATGAAGCAACTAACTCCTACCCCTAACATCAATTGAATCATGGTGATGAGGGCTTCCCATTGTGTCTCCTCTAGTGGTGCATCAAAACGAAAAGCAACGACAGGAATAATTAATAAACAGGCGATTAAAATGATAATTGTTCTTAACATAAGTAATGAATAATTGAGAATGAAAAATGATATTAAC
The DNA here is from genome assembly GCA_046160275.1 of Bacteroidia bacterium. Classification (GTDB taxonomy): domain Bacteria; phylum Bacteroidota; class Bacteroidia; order J057; family J057; genus JBJXHA01. Next base: position 2,582 of record JBJXHA010000724.1, read on the forward strand.
CTATTTATTATCAACACTTTGAGTAACATATTAACATAAACTAATTCTTACCGAGTACTTAGTAAAAATAGCTTAACTTTTTCTGATTTTAGCTTTCAAGCGTGACAAAGATAGGGAGAAATTTTGAGAAATAAAATGAGTGATTAATTCTGTTAAGAAATACTGGTAGTGGCATAAATGTAATGCTGTACGGGCTGCTTTAGCTGCCCGATACCTTGCAAAAACTTCGTTTTTGCGCTTTTGCGGCAGCTAAAGCAGCCGCTACAGGTTTTAGTTAGCATTACATTTGAAGGACTACCCAATAAGGAAATAGATTTATTTTTTTACCACAAAGTAACACAAAGTTTTTTCCCAAAGTAGCACAAAGCAAAAGGTTGAAAACTGCTCTTTCTGGAACTTATATTACATTATGGCTTATCTTGTTAAAATAGGCTCGTATATTGTTCACTTTTATTATCTTCGCACAG
>JBJXHA010000725.1:0-2762 GCA_046160275.1 Bacteroidia bacterium
TATGACAATTTTTGTGGTTTGTCCAAATTGCTTCATCTGCTCCTTTTGAAAATCATTGATTTTCAAGCGATGCGGCAGCTAAAGCAGCCGCTACAAGGGGCGTTCCACAAAAATTGTCAAACAACCATAGAAATCAATTTTTTGCCTTTTCTTATTCAGCAGAATCCACACAACTGCTATTTTAAAACGTTTGTTGTGTGGATTCTGCTGAATTAAATTTTGAAACTGATTTAGGAACGGTATAGCAAGGTCTTATCAAAAGCCTTACGCCCCCCCAAGTAAATTTAAGTCTTGCTTGCTTGCAAGCAGGACTTAAATTTGTCAATTAACAGAAGTCTCCGACTTCTACAAACAGGAAAAATAAAGGGTTTTAGCTAGAGATATTTTTAGGTATAGCGACCTGCTAAGGTGTTTCCTGCACCTTAGCAGGTCTAATCAATGCTTGATACTTCATATAAAATCGTATTTTCAGAAGCAGCAATCAAATGCAAGGCGATTTTTTTTGAATAGAAAATGAGCCTCAACTTATCTTCTTCTACCGCCCAATTTCCCGCCTTAATCCAAATATTATCTCCTCTTATAATATGTTTGCGGGGTTCGCCATGAATAGATGGCACAGAAACACATTCCCGATGAAAGCGAAGCATTTCAAACTCTTTTGTTGCCAAAAATTTCAAATCGCCCGCCATTTCTGCGGCTTGTTGGGTAAGCAATAACGTGTCAGCAACTTTGATTTCAGATAGCCGTTTATTGGGTAGCCAAGTATTTTTTATCAGGAGGCTTTCTGTTTGTGCGAGTAATTGCCCATTATTCCAGAAAAGGAAGGCAATAAAACTTAGGATAAGATTTTTCATTTTTATGCAAATAAATTAGTCTTTTAGGTAATTATGTGGAATATCACTGTAATTCTCGCTTTCAAATAACTTGTTTATTCTTGTATTTGTAGCTGTCCATTTATCAGAAAGTAATATTTTACAATCAGGAATATCTTTATCATAAGGCTCAAACAAATCTCCAAATTCTGCCATGAAATCGGCATAAGGTAAGAAACGATATGCTACTTTTTCCTTTATATAATGTATTTTAGTGATGACTGCAGAGCTAACTTTTCCCACTTGAACGTAGTCCGTAACAGGAAATACACAAGGAAGCCCGAACCATAGCTGAAAACTATATAGTTGATTATCAACATTATGCTTAAAAATATGTATAGCGGGAATTTGTATGCTCCCTTTAAATAGGGTTTCATATTTTTCCTTTAAATTGGCATATTCTTGCAAATATTCTTTTTCCATAACAAGTAATTAGTAGTACAAAACACCTTCTTTTATTTTTTCAAAATGCGGAATCAGCCCAGAACCTCTATAGTCTGTAATAAGGCTTATTCCATAATCGGCAAATTCATTGGCTCTTGCTTGGTTTCCTAGAAAAAGGTTGATGCGAGCAAGCTGCAAAGCAGGATGAAAATCGCCCGGAAAGCGAAATTTCCCATAAGAAACGTCATTTTTGAGGTCATCTACTGTAATTGCAGCAAAAGGTGCTGGAAAATGTTGATATTGCGCAAAATGCGTTTCCTCTGCGTCTTGCACCGCCCAAAATAAATAATCGCATATCAAGATTGCACCTTCTTTATCTTCATAAATAAAATCATGCCTGTCATTTAAGGTATTGGTGAGCCAGCCCCGAAACATAGACATCATCGGGTTTGTTTTTTCCAAAATCGGCTTTTCAGTGCCATAGCCCAAAGGAATAAAATCAAGGTGAATCCCAAATTCGAGATGACAATATCCGCCACCACTTCCAAAGTCAATGGCAATGGAAAAGACATAATTATCCGCGCCTTTTTTGTTCCAAGAAATGTCTGTGAGTTGATTGTAACCCAATTCTTTCATTTTTGGCGCAAAATGCTTTTTTAATACCCTTTTAAAATCTGCGTTCTTCATATTTAATTAGTTTGCAACGGTAAATACAAGGTGTAATTGTTGCGAATAGGTTTGTTTGATAAAGGTTCTTATTTTCAGAAACCAAGCATACATATAATCAAATTGCACATCAGAAAGCGCATATTGAAAATGCCCCAGCCCATTATTCATATCCTCATATCTTTGTTTCAAATTAATTTCCGTTACCTTGTCTAATATGGCTATATAACTTGCCAATTCGTTTTTAGGAACCCAATTAATAATGTAACGTTCTGCTTTGTGTAGCATCTTGGCTTGATAAAAGAGGGTAGAAAGCAGATTAAAATCCGCTCGATTAAGCCCCTCCGCATAGTCAAAATCATGCCCTGCCCAACAGATTGACTGCAAAATACGCCAAGCCTTATCCGTATCTTGTTTGTGTTCACGCTCAATCGTTTCCTCCAAATCCCTAATAAAACGTCTTCTTTTCGGGTCTCCCTTTGTTCCCCGCAAACTTTTTAAAGTGGTATCATCTATTGCAAAAAAAACACCTCTTGCTGTCATAATTGATTCTGTTTTTGGTTAAATTTATCCCCTAAAATCTGGATTTTCTATCATCTCATAATACAAAAATCGCTGCTTTGAAAACACAAGTTCTGCCATTTCCTTTCCTACATAGCCAGGATTTTGCTTAGTCGTTATATAGGGAAAGGTTTGTTTGATATGGTTTTCGATAAAAGAAAACAGGTCTAATACTTCTGCTGGTGCAGGATAATGGCTTGGATAAAAGGCTTTTATAATACTTCCTGAACGAACTGTATGTGCATCAAATTTGGGGCTATTCCATACCAAATAAAACGG
>JBJXHA010000726.1:0-2634 GCA_046160275.1 Bacteroidia bacterium
TATGACAATTTTTGTGGTTTGTCCAAATTGCTTCATCTGCTCCTTTTGAAAATCATTGATTTTCAAGCGATGCGGCAGCTAAAGCAGCCGCTACAAGGGGCGTTCCACAAAAATTGTCAAACAACCACTTTATTTTACTGCTGTTTTAAATAAATACAAACAGCAGTATTTTTTTTAGAAAAAGTTAATGAATTAGTTAACTTTTGTGTATATTTGTAACTAATTTGGTTATAAAGGAAACATTATGGATAAAATTAGGCAGATTAAGTTTTATAAGTCCTATTTCCCTGACTATTATCAGCAGCAAAATTTGAAGGTTCAAGAAAAAATAGATTTTATTCTTTTTATACTTGAAACTCAAATATTTATTCCTCAAAAATATGTAAAACATATTACAGGTAGCGAAGGCATTTACGAAGTCAGAGTTTCGGTAGGAAGCAATGAGCATCGAATCTTGTTCTTTTTTGAAGAGGGAGATTTGATTAGCGGAGGGAAAATAATTATACTCGGAAATGCTTTTGTAAAGAAAGACAATAAAGACTACAAAAAAGCAGTAGTCCTCGCAGAAAAAATCAAGGAAGAGTATTTTGAAGCTATGGAAAGTGAAGAATAATCAAAAAGAAGATTGATATTTAGTTTAGTGGTAATCATTTGGTTATTTACATAACTAAAATGATGTATGCTTTTTAAAAAGAAGGATTGAAACTTTTGTAAATAATAGTGTTTGTATGTTACTTGCGACCTTATGATGAATATTATCCATTAAATTAGAAGGATTGAAACTTGTCGCACATAGAATTATTAAACCTATTACTTATGCCTAAATCCATTCAGACATTCGAAGATATTCTCTCTTCTAAATACGGGGAGAAAGACAGCCTTTCTCGCGTAGCATTTGAAGCGAAAGCTCAGGCTTTTTACATTTGCGAAATGTTAAAAGAGGAAAGAGAAAATGCAGCTTTAACACAAACTGAATTAGCAGAAAAGGCGGCAATGAAAAAGGAATTTATTTCACGTATTGAAAACGGGAAAGTTGATGTTCAGCTTTCTACCTTCCTCAAAGTATTACATGGCTTGGGATTGAAACTGACGATTGTACCCGATACAAATTAGCAGGTAAAAATTTAAGTGAATTATTTTCTTTGCTAGTGCCGTAAATCTAATGCTTTTTAGGTCATTGAGCGATAGCCGAAATGACCTAAAAAGCATATTGGCGAAAAATCGCAGTCTTGCATTCTTGGCACTACCTATTTTCTTTTACTACTATTGGTCGGCTAATTAATTTCAAGAAGTTAATTAGCCGACCAATAATTATAAATTGTATCAACTATCCCCTATCTACAAATCCCCTTGCAACCCCCAATTTGTGGGATATTTTACCGAGTATTTGAGTTGCAATTTCTTTTCTTCATTGGGTTTGAGGTCAAGTTCCCATTTCACTTTGTTGTCTGCATTCACTTTTCCACCCGATTTTTCCTCTTGAATAACTTCTACTTCTTTTTGGGTAGAAGTTGGAAATTGGTCTTCTAATACAATGTTAATGGGGGTGTTTTGCAAATTCCTCACCGAAATTTGATAAGCTCTACTAGAAATTTGCGCACCACTTAGGAATTTCTTTTCCTTAAATTGGCGAAGTTGCGTATAATTCACGATAATGCGCTTGTCCTGTCCCAAAGAAACTTTTAAGGTATCATTCGCATTTTTTAGACTTAACTGCGAAGTTCCTAAAAACATTCCTTCCAAAAATAAATTTACCTGCCCTTCCAGCAAATCATATTTTTCCCAATTCCGAATCAAAGCAAGCAAATAGGCTGCTTCGTCTAATTTCGGGATAGCATAATATTGATATTCGGCAGGAATTTCTTGCTGCTTGATTTCCACAAGTTGCGCTTTTCCATCAGCCATAATCGTATAAGGAATGTCAATTTCGTAATTAAAAACGGTAGGTGCATCAGATTTGGTAACGGGAATATCTATCATCTTTTTTTCTCCTTCTTGTTTAGACTGCTTCGCCAAAATTTCCGATTGCAACCTTGTTTCCAAATCTTGAGTTAAAGCTACGCCATTATTGTCCACGGGCGCATCTTTTGGCGAAAAAGGCTCTCTATCTTGGGAATCTGGATAACCGTCATCATCGCTATCCAAAGGGCGACCCGACACATCAACCCTTGTCCCTTCTGGCGTGTCGGGGTCTTTATCATACATATCAGGCACAGTCTCTCCCCTATTATTCACTCTTCGGTAAGTATAACCTTGCAAATTCCATTTTCTGAGATAAGGCATCACGCTACTTTGCTTAGGGTTTCCACTCGAAAGCACCAATTTTACCTCTTTCCAATCTTCACCACTCGTCTGTAAAACATACGCCTTGTAAGACACATTTAAAGGAGAAGTAATATTTTTTACGCGAAAATCATAAAAGGGAGTCCAACCCGCTTTTTCTACATAATAGGTCAGCTCTATTGGTGCAGTCATATCTCTAGGTGCAGAAATTGTAAGCACAGCTTCGCCTGTATGTACTTGGTTATCAACTCTATGATTCACCAGTTGATTATAAAGTTTATCATATTCCACCTTAATTTCTGTCCGCTTTTTGCCATGCGCTATCTGTTCCATTCTCAAAGCTGTTAGTTC
>JBJXHA010000727.1:0-5027 GCA_046160275.1 Bacteroidia bacterium
GCACCACTAATTGGAAATACAAAGCTACAGGTGGCTACATAGGTTCGCCTGCAACCATTGCCGATATTGATAATGATGGTAGCTGCGATGTGATTTTTGCAAGTGCCTATCAGTTAACGGCGCTTACCAATACAGGAACTTTGAAATGGCAGTATAATATACCCGGTTTCCAACAAAGTTTCAGAGGAGTTGCTATTGCCGATATTACGAATGATGCTTTTCTTGATATTATTTTTGGCACTAACGGTGGTAAAGTAATAGCCCTTAACGGAAATAATGGAAGCCATATCTGGACTGTTGACCTTGCAGCACATTATGGTAATCCCGATTTTGAATTAGACCATGCTCCGCTTGTTGCCGATTTTGATAATGATGATACGCTTGATGTTTTTATAGTTGGCGGACATGCCGAGTATCCCAATTTTCAAAATGATTTTGGACGTGCCTACATGATTTCAGCAGGCAAGGGCTACGGACCAAACTGGCTCATGTTTCAAAACGATATACGCAGGCAGTCATCATTGTGTTCCTTTGCACCAACTGCAATAAACGAAACAGCAGCGTTAAACAATATCAATGTGTTTCCTAATCCAACAGCGAATGAAATTAATTTGGTTCTTGATAAGGATGGAGCCAGTAAAATTCAAATTTTCAATATTGTTGGTGAAGTAGTCTATCAAGCAAGTGCAAGTGGCGAAATAAAAATTGATGCGAGCAATTTCTCACAAGGGGTTTATTTTATTCAGATTTACGATAAAAATAATAATTTTCAGATTAGTAAATTTATTAAACAATAAGATTGCCCAACTTTTATATTCTAATGGGTTCAAATATTAGTTCAATTATTTAAAAATCAATGCTTTGAACGAAGGCGTACTCGCTCCGCCTAAAAAGAAATCCTTATGTCCCTTCGCTCCAGACACCCAAAACTCTCATTGCAGCAAATCGAACAATGGGAAGCCAACAACTATCCAATACCGATGCCCTTTAAAACATTTTTACTGGAGTATAATTGCGGGGAGGTAACCGACGAAAAGAACGTGTTTAATATCCCCAAGATGAAAAACGAATCCATTTTGAGGCAGTTCTTTGGCATTTATGAAGGTATCGGCAGCCTAGATTATGTGCATAGAACCTTTACCAGTAGAAACAGGTTTCCTGCCCATTATTTTGCCATTGGATCCGATATGTTGGGCAACCTTATATTGATGGGACAGGCGGAAAAGAACTTTGGACAGATCTACTATTGGGATCATGAAAATGAAGTGGACGATGGTAAAAAGCCGCACGAAAAAAACATCTATAAAGTTGCAAAAGACTTGAATAGCTTCATTGATGGCCTCTACATCTTCGAAGACGACGATGACGATTCTCGCCCAATTGAAAAACTTTACGATGGCAGTGACAGCGAATTAAAAAAATTGCTGGAAACCGACTTCGATGTCAATATCCCAGACGAGTATAGGCATACATTGATCATCAAAGCTGTCATCAAGAACAAGATATGGCTTGTAGAAGAATTAATTAGCCGAAAAGCTAATTTAAGCGGTGCTTTAGAAAAGGCCATTTATACCAAGCGTCTTGAAATAGCGGAACTACTGCTAAAAGCAGGTGCTGACATTGAAGAATGCGCAAGCTCCACTTACAGTAAGACCCCACTACAATTAGCGGTAATAAGTAACAGACCAGAATTCGTCGCATTGTTTCTAAAATATGGCGCTAATAAGAATATCAAAGACAAATTTGAGCGCACACCGCTAGACATAGCAATCATGAAAAATGGAAAACAAGATGTCGATAATTCTATCATTGATATGAGTGCGATCATAACTATGCTTTCGGAATAATAGCCAAACCAGGCAAAGACATCCTCGTTGGCAGCCCAAGTTTAATCGTAGCCTTCGCGCAACTTGACTTGGTTGATGAATTCTAGACACAGACTATTAGGCGGACTTGCAGAGGCAAAATAGAAAGTTTTTTTACCCGTGCAAAGAAAATGCTGCTGGGGTGGCTGTTGAAGACCACGGAAATCTACCCCCCACATCAGTACAAAAATGTTGCAAGAGATACAGGGCCCCTTGGATAGATTGGGGATTTGAAAAAAAATATTTCTGAAAAATTTGGAAGATTGGGGGAAGTGGTATACCTTGGCAACTCGGTATTTTGAGTGGCCCCCCTCCGCCCTCTTTGATGACCGAGAGTACTGTTGATAAATGGGATATATGCGCAATAGGTGGGAGGAGTTGGGTGTATCGAATAGTTACCTGCCATTTTTTGAAGACCGCTCAAACACTAACATCAATCCATAAATAACAACAGCTAACTATGGACAAGAAAATTGAACTTAAAGCGACTGGTGAGACCATTACATTCACAAAATCAACAGCAGATTTTGCTGAAATGATTGTAACACTTCCTGCAAGTGGTGACGGACCACCAACTCACCGACATGTTTTACAGACAGAGATTTTTGAAGCTATTGATGGTAAACTCGGACTTGACTGTGGCGACAAAAAAGTTGTGCTTGAGCCGGGACAAACTTTTACGGTGCCTGCAAATACACTTCACCGTTGCTATGCTGTTGACGGGACAGCAATAAAGTTCAAAGCGACTTTTACACCAGCACTTAGTATCGAGTATCTGTTGACAGAGATGTTTGAAGCATGTAACCGCAAAAACGCTAAAGACCCCTCAGCGTTTGACGCTTGCTATATTTTGCGACAAGCAAAAGGAGAATATTATTTAGGAGAAATTCCACAATTAGTTCAGCAGACAATTTTCCCAATGACAGCAATTTTCGGCAAACTGTTCGGACTTGTAAAAGCTAAACCTAAGACTGTATGACTTTAATGCCCCCCAAACCCTAGACAGTGGCCAAGCACATCGCATTAGGGCCAAATGGGTAGTTCCGGCTTGTGCGGTTCCGCCATGGCCCGAAGTTGGGCGGGCTCATTCCCACAATTTTTTTTTCAGGAACGAAAGCTGTACCTCCAGTACCCCGATCCGCCGGTAAAGCTCGTCGGTAAAGCCCCCCTTGGATAGGGTTTGAAAACAAAATTTCTAATAAATTTGGAAGATTGGGGGAAGTGGTTTACCTTAGCAACTCCGTATTTTGAGCGGCCCCTCTCCGCCCTCTTTGATGACCAAGAGTACTGTTGACAAATGGCATATATTCGCAAAAGGTGGAGGAGTTGCGTATATCAAATAGTTATGCGGCAATTTTAGGACGACCGTGCAATTGGCAAAAAATTGTTCAAAAAACCAACCATAACCGGCACCAATTTGTAACTTGAGACTTTAAATTCTGAATATAAAATATGGAAGAAATTGCCAAAATATTTTCAATCGGTATACCCATTTTCTTAGTGCTTGTATTACTCGAAAAACTATACGGTTATTTAAAAGGGAATGACACTGTTCCTTGGATGGATGCATTATCCAGTTGCTACTCTGGAGGCACATTCATCATAAGAGCATTATTCGGGATAGGCATATCCATTGTTTCCTACGAATTTATGTATAAGCATCTAGCGATTATGCATATTGAAACCACTTTGTTGGCTTATGTAGTTACGTTCATAGTGCTTGATTTTGAATTTTACTGGGGGCATCGCTTACATCACGAAATCAATTTTTTATGGAACGGCCACCTAATTCATCACAATTCAGAAGAGTATAATATAGCAACTTCCATACGACAACCCTTTTTAGGGTTTATAAACTTTCTTTTCTTTTTATCTCTACCCGCGGCACTTCTTGGGCTTTCACCAATAGTCATTGCTTTAGTTTTACCAATTCACAAATTTGCTCAGGTATGGTATCATACACGGCTTATTGGTAAACTTGGATTTTTAGAGCACCTTATTGTTACACCTTCGCAACATCGTGTTCACCATGCGTTAAATCCTATTTACTTAGACAAAAATTATAGTGCAATATTTAATATTTGGGATAAACTATTCGGCACTTTTCAACAGGAGTTGGACAGCGAACCTCCTGTTTATGGAATTACCCGACCCTCACAAACATACAATCCAATAACTATCAACTTTGAGCATTTGGTTTTATTAATTAAAGATGCTTGGAGAGCTGAAAAATGGGTAGATAAATTGACTATTTGGTTTCGACCCACAGGTTGGCGCCCAGAAGGGTTTGAAGAAAAATACCCCGTTAAAAAAATTACTGACCCATATAGCTTCGAAAAGTATAATCCTCAAATTTCTAAAGGATTGTTGATATGGTGCGGTATTCAGTTTTTCGTGTTCGCTGGATTTGTTATTTATTCAATTCAAAATATTTCACTGATAGGAATGACTGGAGTATTCTTATTAGTAGTTTTTGTTTTTGTGCAGGTTTTTAGCACAACTGAATTGATGAACGGAAATAAGTGGGCCAGCTTATATTCAACCATTTCTACTCTTGTTTGTTTTGGAATTTACTTTTTCGACAACAGTTGGTTTGGTATTGATAGAATATCAAACTTGTTCCCGTTAGCGTTTATAACCTATTTCGTTTTACAGACCATACTGGCATTTAAATTTACTAAAGAAGTATATGGGAAAGAAAAACTTCGTTTAACATTTTATTTTAGATGACGTGGTGACGTGCTCCGTTGACACTTTAGTCGTTAATGGAAGTGTTGTGCTTCGTAAAAAATTTAGTGCCAAAAAGCCCGCTCATCGCAAATCTGCAAACCGTTCTATACAACAACCAATTAACATTACAAAAATGAAATTTTTTTTATTACTCTGTTCCTTTCTGACGCTTTGTACTGGCTACAGTTTTGCTCAATGTGGACCAAATGAAGTTAATGTAAGAGTCAATATTTTCACCGATCCTTGGGGCGAAGAAACGTACTGGACCCTGTCCGATCTCATGGGAAACGTTGTCCTTCAAGGTGGCCAGGGTGGTGTTTACGATGACAACGCAAGCTACGCTGACAGCATCTGCGTTCCAACGAGCACCTGTTTGTTTTTCGAGATTTATGATACTTGGGGAGACGGTATTTATGCTCCCAACGGGTGTGA
>JBJXHA010000728.1:0-18657 GCA_046160275.1 Bacteroidia bacterium
CTATGACACAAGCCATTGGTTAATAGTAAGTGGTATCGTTGGGTTAAGTTACCTGTTGGTTGCTTTCCTGCTCAAACTTTTGCCTAGCCCCAAAGCCTTGATGGAGATTTTTAAGAAACCAGCACAGGAATAAAGAAGAGGTGCAGTAGCTATCTTGGCAATTTTATCTATCTTTGTATTTCATCAAATTTTCTATGCAAATAAGTTACCGTATCCAACTTCCTCAATTTGAAGGACCATTTGATTTGTTGCTCTTTTTTATTGAACGCGATGAGTTGGACATTCAAGACATTCCGATTTCGCAGTTGACGAACGATTTTCTGGCATATCTTCATCAATTAGAAAGTATGAACATGGAAGTTGCCTCCGAATTTATTTTGGTGGCGGGTACGCTCATGCGCATCAAGGCGAAAATGTTGCTTCCTCGCCCAGAAATTAACGAAAAAGGCGAAGAAGTTGACCCAAGAGATGAGCTTGTAAGGCGTTTGTTGGAATATAGAAAATATAAATCTGTGATAGACGATTTGGTGAGTATGGAAGATGCGCAACAATCTCGCAAAGAAAGAGGTGGCATCAAATTAGAAGAAAAATACATCTCCAAAACCGATAATCCACTTGATGAACTCGCTTCGATTGATGTGTATGCCTTGATGAAAACTTTTCAAAAAATATGGGTGCAACATCAAAACGAACTCCGCAAACCGCGCCACGTTATCCGAAAATATCCTTACACGATGGACGAAGTGCGCGATAATTTGCGAGAAGTCGTCAAAACCAAAGAAAAAGTTTCTTTCCTAGAAATAGTTCTCAAAGAACCCGACAAGATGTATTTTGTCTTCAACTTTCTTGGCATTTTAGAACTGACCCAAGAAAAAGTCATGCGCATTTTAATGGGCGCAGATTTTAACGACTTTTGGATAACGAGAAGAGATGAGTTGGGGGAGATGATACAAGTATCTTAAGTAATTGATAATTAATAATGGAGAATTGATAATGATTAAAATAATTGATTATCAGTTGCTTATGATGATTGAAAAACCTTAATATTTTTGGTGAATTACTTAATTGCACTAGCGATAAAACATATCAACCATAAAATAAAAAAGGCTGCTTCAAACGAAACAGCCTTTTCTATTTTATTATTCAATCCAACTTATTGTGCAATTCTTTGCAAGAATTTTAACACTTTAATATATTCTGCTGGATATTTATCTTCGGTGATATAAACGCCTGTTGAATAGCGGAATACCCCTTGCAAAGTGCGTTTTCCTGTTTGAGAAGTCCGCATATAGAAAGAAATATTCATCGGTTTATTGCTAATTTCGGGTACAACTACATTCGTATAAACCAATTTCCCTGCATCAATTGTATAAGAATAACCTAATCCCAAGAAATAGTCATCAAGATTATGCAAAACTTCTTCTTTTTCGATAGTAGCAGTCGTATAAGCACAAGGTGCGCCTTCATGTGTTTCTGTTTCAGGAATTGAATAGAAGCCACTTACACGTTGTTCTAGCAATTTCAACTCGATTTCTTTGGCATTTAGGTATTCAAATTTCGCTTCGTTGCGGCGAATTTCTTCCTCTTTCAATGCTAAATAATTTTCGCGTTGAGCTAATTTTTTCTCGCGCATATCCATATTTGCAAGTTGTGCGCTGAAATCACCGCTTGTTGCCATCGCTGCTTTACGTGCTAACTCTTCTTTTTGGCTCGCCACCATTCTTTCCAATTCCCCAATTTTATCCAACAATTCCGTTTTATCTGAGGTTGTTGCGCCACCAGATTTTGCTGCTATTATTTCTTCTTGTAATACGGCAATTCTCTCATTCAACATTGCGATTTTGCTGTCTTTTTCTGCAAGAAGTTCAGTGTTATCAGCAGTAGTTGAGGTTGGAGTAGGTTGCATGTTTGCAATTTGCTCCTCAAGCATCGAAGCGCGTTTTTCTGCTACTTCAGCCTTACGTTGTGCCTCATCTTTTTCTTGCAATACTTTGCTGATATATTGCGTATTCTCCTCTAATTGCTTTTGAATCGCATCACGCTCTGTTTCCAACTGCGCCAACTTCATTTGCTTCTCATCATTCACATTTGCTGATACAGGCTCTGTCGCAACTCTCGCATTTGCTTCTGCTAGTTTTGCTTCCAAGTCTTTTTTCTCTGCTTCTAACTGGGCAATCGTTTCCGAAGAATTATCACTAGCCGTAGTTGGTTGAGGCTGAGCTTTTAGATCTTGGATTTGTTGGATAGAAACTGCCAATCTGTCTTCCAAGTCTTTTTTATCTGCTTCTAGTTTCGCAATCGTTTCCGAAGAATTATCAGTAGCAGTCGTTGGTTGTGGTTGCGCTTTTAGATTTTGGATTTGTTGGATAGAAACTGCCAATCTGTCTTCCAAGTCTTTTTTATCCGCCTCTAATTTCGCTACCGTTTCATTATCAGTGCTAGGAGCAGGTTGTGCTTTCAAATCTGTAATTTGTTGATTTGCAGAAGCCAACTGTTCTGTCAAAAGCGCATTTTTTTCATTTGCAGAAGCTAATTGAATCTCAGCGTCAGTCACAGGAGCAGCAGTAGGTTCGATTACACGCGCATTCGCACTTGCCAATTTCTCCTCTAAGTCTTTTTTCTCTGCTTCTAATTTTGCGATTGTTTCTGCTGAATTATCGCCCGTAGTTATTGGTTGTGCTTGCCCTTTCAAATCAGCAATTTGTTGATTAGCAGTCGCTAATTGTTCCGTTAACTCTGCAATCTTCTCTTGACTAGCGTTATCAGGTACCATTGCTGTAGTAGCGCTTTCGTTGTTTTCTGCATCTGCTTTTTCTTTCTTCAAGCTCTCAACAATTGCTTTCAAATCAGTTACTTGCGCTTTCAACACTGGAATTTCTCCACCATCAGCCGAAACCACTTCTAATTGACTAATTAATACTGCTTTCTCTTGCTCCAAAGTGGCAATTTTTTTCTCAGCAGCAGCATAATCTGCTTGTAGTTTTGCTAATTCCTCATTATCAGAGGAAACCGTAGCTGGGGTAGAAGTATTTTTCAACTCTTCTAATTTCGCAGCGATATCCGCTTTCTCTTGCGTCAATACTGCAATTTTTTCATTTGCACCAGTTAATTCGTCTTTCAATCTAACTACTTCTGTTTCATCTATTGTCGCAGTTGTTGGTTGAACTTGTGCTTTTTCCGCTTCTAACGCTGCAATTTTTGCATTAGCGGCTTCGCGTTCTTGCTTCAATTTTTCTACTTCTACCACTAAGGTTTCATCAGGTTGAGGCTTCGTACCTGCCGCAATTTCCAACTCTTTGGCTTTTTCCTTTGCCGTTTCCGCCTCCGTACTTTTTTCTGCCAACTGCGCCATCAAATTATTTTTATCTTCGTTCAAGGTTGCGATTTCCGCCTCCATGTCTTTCACTTTTTGCAAAGGAGCAGTAGATTCCGTTTTTTCCGTTACCACTACTTTCATCGCATTATATTCGGCTTCCATTTTCGCATACTTATCTTTCATCTCTTCCAACTCAACTTGCGCATTACCCGCAACTTGTGAATTGCGACGGAGCGCGTCATTTTCAGATTTCAATTGAGTCAATTGGTCTTGTAGAATTTGCGGGTCAGTTGTAGTAATTTTGTCAGCTACTTCTGCCTTTAATTTTACATTTTCTTCAAACAAAGCAGTTTTTTCCGCTTCCAAATCCAACACTTTTTTCGCCAAATCTACTGATTTATCTTCTGCTACGAATTTCTCGTTTTCAGCTCTGTACGTGCGGTTTTCAGCTTCCAACTGCTTGATAGTTTTTTCATTATCATTGATTTGCTCTTGCATTGCTGCAATTGCACCTTGCATTCCTGCCACATCTTCAGGTTGAGAAGCGTTTGCCATTTTTTGTTTCAATCCATCATTCTCTGCCGCAAGTTCCACTACTTTTTCTTGAGAAACTTTCAACTGCCCTTCAAGTTCAGCCAAACGATTTTCGAATTCCGATTTATCAATTGCCGTAGTAGGTGATTGTTTTTCCAAAATCATACGCACTTTGTCCGTCATATCGGCAAGTTGTGCTTTATAGGCTTGAATCTCATTGCCCATGTCTTGCACTTGTGTACGATAATCATCAATTTGTGCTTCCAATTCGCGGTTATTCGTATTTTGTCTTGCCGCCATAATCATTGGCTCTGCATTTGTTCCACCTGCACTTTGTTGAGCAAGCGCAACGGACATAGAATCATTTTCACTTCTCAAACGATTAATCGTAACTTCGTATCCCTCAATGCGTTGTTGAACTGCAGTATAATAAGAATTCATCGAATCTACGCGACGTTGTGTGTTGGCTATCAAAATGCGTAAAGCAGAGGCAGGGTCTTGTGTTACCATTGCTTTTTGTGCCTTTTCATTTTCCAACTCTCTTTGATAAGCATCTCTTTGTTGTTGCATATCAGCATAGTTTGCAAGTAAATCTTCTACTTGTTTTTGCATTGCCGCAATTCTCATTTGAACATCAGAATTTACAGGCGCATTTTGCTGTTTTAAGCTCAAATAATCCTTATACAAAGTAGTATATTCCGTTTCTTTTGATGCTAAGATATTCAATAATGAATCAATAGAAACAGTTTCTGTCACTGTTGCAATTTCTTTGATATGGTCAGCTTTAACACGCTCCGCTTGCATTTTAATATCGCTCAACTGTGCTTGCAAATACTGATTCTCTTTTACCAAAGAATCAATGCTTTGTGCATATTGTTCTACTTCCGCACTTCCCTCGCTTGAAGGTTCTGTTGAAGCAGAGCCTGTTTTATTTGCTTGTTGAATACGATCCTCTAATACAGATTTTTGACCCTTCAAAATATCTGCATCATTTTTCATCATGCGATATTGGCGTTCAAGGCGCGTAACAATGCTTGTCAAAGAGTCAACTTTTCTTGTATAAATTCTTGCCAACATCTCATTTTCAAGTGCTGTGGCATTTTCATCAACAGAAGGTTTTGGGGCAGTAGTCGTATTTGTTCCTGCATTGCCCTTCAATTTCATTTCTGCAATCAAAGCGTCTTTTTCTTGGCTAACACTAGCCAAAGAATCTAATGCACCTTGCACTTTTTGGCGTTCTGCGGTTTCGCTTGTCATCGCTAACTGAAGCGTGGCCATTTGGCGCGAAAGAGAATCTATTTTTGCATTGGCATTGCGTAATGCTTCGTTACTAGACACAACACTGTTTGCAGGATTTGCTTCAGGATCTTTAGGTGCTTTGGAACGACTATCCAATTGCATATCCAAAGCCTTCTCCTTTGCCGCAAACATCTCGTTATCTTCTCGCAACTTTTGCGTTTCCTGCGACAACTTCGTGTATTGTATTCTTAATTGTTGGTTTTCATTATTCAAATTTGCCAAACGTAGGTCAAACAATTTCGCCATGCTATCGCAATCAGAAGTTTGCACCATATCGACAAATAATTTAGGTAAATCTTGAGGCTCATTCGTTTTCCATTCCAACATTGCCATATAAGTCGGATTTTCGCGCAAATCTATGGTAGTTGCTAAAATCAAGCTTTCGCTTTTAGGTAGTTTTTGTTCTTCAGGAATGACAAAAGAAGCTGGTTTTGCGGGTGTAGCAGAGCGAGTGGTAGGTTTTAATACTTCACTTGCGGGTCTTGCCAAAGCGGGGTTCGGTTCTACTGAACGAGGCTCAATAGAAGCAATACTTTGCATTTTGGTATTATGAACTATGCGGTAATTTGCGCCCAAATTGAAGCCAAACAATTTATCATTTCCTTGTTGACGATTAAACGCACCAAATTCATTATCACCACTGTTGTCCATGTTGTCGGTAAGTGGGAAACGAGCTGTTAAGCCAAGGTTCATGCTCAGTCGTTTGTTTAAACGAACTTCTGTGCCTAATGAAAAAGGAATAGAGGCGGCAATAGGCGAATATTTATTGCTGGAATTTCCTCCTACTTTTGTTCCATCTACTTTACGCGGTGTAAAATACAAACCTCCAACCCCTAGCATAAGATATGGGTCAATGGTTGCCATTCTTCTAAGTGGCGTAAACCGCATCGTTAAGTCAGTATAGATGAACGAAGTATTGATGTATTTGGTAGGCTTAATGAACACAGGGTTTTGCCCTGCTGTGATGGGTTCTGGTTTCAAATCTGGGTTTTGGGCAATAAAAGCCCCATAGCCAAAATTGATGGCAGGTTGAACTAGGCTGAAGCCTTCAAAGCCGACAGATGCCCCAATGCCGGGTTTTAGACTAAAATAAAGGGCTGCATTAGGGTCTTGTGGATCCATATAATTAATGTCTCCATAATACCCTGTTCCCGTTAGATTTACCCCTAAAATGACATCTTTCTTCTTACTGATTATTTGGTTATCAGTTGCTGTTGCATTTTGCGCTAACAACTGTGTACCCAAAATGGTGAGGCAAGTGTAAGTGAAGAAAGTTATTACCCTGATTTTCATGACTTGAATAATAACGTATAGAACTTTATGTAAAAAAAAACTAATATGCATGAATTTATAAGGATTGGAATAAGATAGCATGTTAATATATATTTTTGTCGAGAGATGGGTTTAGGATAATTGTGTTGTCGAATAATTTATGTTAAAGAAAAATACTTATAAGAAAAATATTCTATTCTGCTTCGCAAATGATATGCCATAGATTATCTGTTTTCGCAAATAGTTATTGTGGGTTATATTTTATAACCTAGTGCAATATTTCTACAAAGATATAAGATAATTCTTTAATAATCAATACTTTTATTCAATAAACACACTTGATTTTTGCAAAAATTTTGCCATTTGGTTGCTATTGTAAGATTCCCTATAAAAAAGTAGAAATTTGCAATTAGATATTCAAAAGTAAAGCAATTTGCTTTTCCTCTTAGAATAAAAATACCACAACAAATAACTATCTATCAAACAATTATCCCAAGTAATTATTCTTTTGATTTTAATGTTCGAAATTTGTCTTTTTTGTATAATAAAGTGAAGATTGCCCCTAATAGTAATAACATTATGCCCAAAAGTACGAGGTTGTCTGTCCAAAATGTACTAGATAGCTTATCTAACTGAATTTCATCGGTTAAAAAGTGTTCAGGTAAGGTGATCCTTTGTGGGTTTGTACTATTTTGGGGTAAATTACAGATAATAGGTGTTGGAATTTTCCCAATTTTTTCTGCAATTCCGTGTGTTGCCCAACGCGAAAGCGTCAAATAACTAAAATATTTCATCACGCCATCAACCGAAGTAAGGACACCTGCAAACAGAATTTGAGGGATAAGTATAATCGGCAAACTACTCATCACTTGCTCGCTTGTATCAGAAAATGCAGAAATTCCTAAGCCCAGTACATTCGCTGTGATTGCCAAAATAAAGCACAATAACATAATAGAAGCTGTGTTAGGAAGTGAGAGATGTGCACTTAAAATACCCACAAAAAGGCAAACTTGGAACAAAGAGAAACTTCCTAATATCGAAAATTTGGCGCAAAGGTAAGGGACAATACGCAAATTAAACATCCTTTCTCGCTGATAAATCGCCTTTTCTCCCACAATTTCTCGTGCTGCATTATTTACCCCAAACCATATCACCGAAATCACCATCATAAAAACAACTGCAAGGCTGATTTTCTCAAACATAAAACACATCAAAGCGGCAATCACGGGAGCTTGCAGCAGCATAAGCAAAGAATTTAGGCTATCATTTCGCTTGATTTGCAAATATCTTTGTGCCAAAACCCAAGTTTGCTGCCACCGATTCTCTGTAATTAGGGGTGTATTTTGTTTTTCAATCTGAAAATAGGGGTTGTTTTTTTGTGATTTTGCTTGATGTTCTAAGTGCTTTTTTTCCCAAACGCTTGCTTTTTCCTTGTTATCTAAGGCTTCATATACCCATTTAATTTCTGTTACTTGAAAGAAATCTTGATAATTTTGGGTGTCGCCATAATAACAAACTTTCCCACCTACTCCCATAAAAACAACCTTATCCATCCACGCCAAATCATCAGGTTTGTGCGTTACCATGACAATCGTTGTGGGATTTTTACCCGCTTTTGCTTGCGTAAGTTGTTTCAAACAAGCCAAAAAGTCATCAATTGTTTGTGGGTCAAGCGGGGAAGTTGGTTCATCTAAGAGCAAAATACTTGGCTGTGGCAACAATTCCATGGCAATTGCCACGCGCTTTTTTTGTCCACCCGAAAGTTCAGAAATTCTTTTTTGGGAAATATTTGTGATGTATTTCTCTGTGATTTTCAAGTCGTTGCATACTTCTGCAATGCGCACTTTTTGTTCTTCTTCTGTCAAATGTGGGAGTTTTAGCTTTGCAGCATAATGCAAACACTGCTCTACTGTCAAAATCCCATGCACAATGTCCTCTTGTGGTACAAAGCCAATGAATTGTTTGAGGTAGTGAAAATTTTCCAAAGTCAACTCAAAACCTAACAATTGAATGTTCCCTTTGTCCTTGTCTGTCGGCATATAACCGTTCATTGCATTGAGCAAAGTAGATTTTCCGCAGCCCGAAGGTCCCATAATCGCCACCATTTCTCCTTGCAAAAAAGGCAAACTACAGCCCTCCAAATCGAGGATTTTTTGCCCATTTTCTAACGTAGTTTGCACTTCCTTTATCCACAAAGTTACCCGATTAGAAGCCTTTTGCAAATCTTCCCAAGTGCTGTTTAAGGTAAATTGATAAGGACCTACGCTAATTACATCGTCTAAGTGAAGCGGCGATTCTTCATAAAATAAGCTGCCATTTAGGTAAGTACCATTTTGAGAAAAATTCTTAATAATATATTGATTATCAGCTATTTTTTGAATTTCTGCATGAAAACGAGAAGCCGTAGGGTGTGCCAAAATCCATTCATTTTCAGTACTTCGCCCAAGCCGAACTCGGTAAGGAGAGGTATTCAAATGTTGTAATAATGAAATTACTGTTTTTTCGCTTGGGTAAAAATTTTCTTGCAAGGAAATATATATTCCTGTATTTTTGCCTAGAAAAATAATCTCATTTTGTGGAAATAAATAAGGCTCCTGGGGCTTTAATGGAATAGAATTTGTATAAAAATAACTTATGTTTGAGGAGGCAGTTGCTGTAATATAGACCTCTTCTTGTAGCGCTATTTGTAAATGAAACGCAGAAATAAATGGGCTATCTATCTCAATATCAGCTCCTTTTCCTTTTCTTCCTAGATACAAACTTTGATTTGAAACTAATTCAACGACTTGGATGCAATTTTCATTTTGATAGATGTATATTTTTTTCATCTGAACTAATTTTAAACTTACTAAGGCACTTAGCCTAGACTATGTGCAAAGTTACAAATTTCAAACCTAAATCCACCTATTTATGTTACTAAAAAAATACGTCCTCTCATTTGTTCTTTTATGTGTTTGCACACCTTTGTTTTCACAAGATTGTAAGGTCAGCGATTGGGACTTGATGTTTATGTTGGGCAAAAAAGTTCAAAGTGTAGTAAGCGAAACACAAGTAGTGAGTTTGGCTACTGAAAATCAGTTAGGAAAAGAAGCTTACGAAAAATTATCGAAACAGTATGTTTTACGAAGAAAAGGGAAAGATTTTCGTAAACTCAATGATATTTTTCAAAAACTGACTGTTCATTGTGAAAGGAAAAGCCTTGATTATCAACTGTTTCTCATTGAAGACGATACTACCGTAAATGCTTTTTCACACGCAGGCGGTTATGTGTATCTTACGACAGGGCTATTGTTACAGCTTCAAAATGATGATGAAACTGCCTTAATTATAGGGCATGAATTGGCGCATGTTGATAAAAAACACTGTATTCGCGCTTATCAAATGCAGTTGTTAAAGCAAAAACTACAAAGTGAGGATGCGAAATTAGGAGCAGATTTGTTAAAACAACTCATCGCTCCTTTTGACCAGTTTGACGAGTATGACGCTGATTGGGCTGCCTCTGAATATTGCATTAAGGCGGGCTATTCTCCCGAAAAAGGCATGGAAATTTTTAAAAGATGGGCGCAATTTGAACGTCCTGATGAAACCTTAAAACTATTTAGAACTCACCCTTTTTCTAAGGATAGGGTTTGCTTTTTAGTTAAATATCTTAATACCTATCATCCTGAAAGTGAGGAAGTTAAGGCATTAAAGCAAAAAACCAATGAAAAGTAACTTTCATTGGTTTTCTATAAACTATCTTACTATAAGTACTCGGTAAGAATTAGTTTATGTTATTATTTTTACTCAAAGTATTGATAATGAATAAATTAATGTCATTTTCCATTGTCAATTATTACTTATCCATTACTTACACTATTTCCTTTTTAAAGGAGGTCTTTTTGATTTAACGGGCTTATTTCCCATCGTTTTAGGGGGCATTTTCTCACGACTAGGCTTGCTTTTAGAAACTTTAGCTCTTGGCGGAGCTTTTTTGTCTTTGCCTTTGTCATTCTCGCGCCCTTTCCCCTTAGTTTCTACCTTTTCGGCCTGCTTTTTATACATCTCAATCTTCTCCTTTTCCTTTTGGCGGATAGCGTACTTTTCGGGATTTTCGATTTTTTCGACAAAATCAGGTGTTTTTGCCGCAGCACGGCGGTCTTTCAATAAGTTTTTCACCGACATATCCTTTTGCGTTTGCTCATCTGTCGAGAATTTTCTCACTTTTACAGATTTCCCTTTTAAGGTAAGATGTTCTGCATCATGCAATAGCGAATCTAAACCATCTTGTGGCAAATCAACTACCGTATAAGTGTCATAAATTGTAACCGTTCCAATTTCGTCCGCGTTCAAATGCGCGGTATTAGTCAAAAATCCCACGATGTCTGCTTTTCTCACTTTATCTGCTTTTCCGCGAGAAAAGTGGCATTTTATTCTCTTTTGATTTGTACTTGTTTTAGGTGAAATCAACTCCAAAGTCATGGGCGAAATGTCAATCTCAATTTCTTTGTGATGACGCAGCATGATAATTTTTTCGATTTCATTCGAAATCAAATTATATACTTTTCCTTTTGCTCCAGCTCTGCCCGTTCTTCCTACCCTATGCACATAATAATCTGATTCTGTAGGAATTGCAAGGTTAATTACCGCAGGTAAATCCAAAATATCCAAACCTCTTGCCGCTAAATCCGAACCTACCAAAAAGTGAATATGTCCTTCTCTAAAACGCTGTAAAATATTTTGTCTTTCGTTTTGCTCTTGTGTCCCATAATAAGAATCTACCATATAACCCGCGTTCCGCATGAAGTTTGTAACCGAAATAATATCATCTCTTTTGCTACAAAAAATCAAAGCCTTGCGAATTCTTGCGGTTTGCAACAAACTATGCAGGTAAATTTCACGCTTACCCGTTTCTACCTCAACATATTGAAAATTAATGTTTCTTAATACTTCTTTGGGTTTTAGGCGCACAATTTTTGCCTTCGGAATGAGTTCTTTCATCATTTTTTCGGCATCAGGCGAAATTGTAGCAGAAAAGAAACCCATTTGTATATTAGCGCGAATTTGTTTGCGAATCCATTCAAAAACAGAAGCAAATCCGCTTTCTAACAATTTATCGCCTTCATCAAGAATCAAAAATTTTATATCTCGCCACAAATATTCATATTTGTGTTGTGTCATTATATCTTGCAAACGTCCAGGAACCGTTACCAAAATATGCGGATTTGACTTGATTTGTTTTAGGCTTTCTTCCATTGTATCACCGCCGATAACCAAACCTACTTTAAAGCCTTTTCCGTTATAATAAGATTGCAAAGCGGCGGCTACTTGTGTTGCTAATTCCCTTGTAGGTAATAATACAAGTGCTTGAGTGCTACGTTTTTGTAAATTCAAGCGAGCAATTAAGGGTAAACCATAAGCGGCAGTTTTTCCTGTTCCTGTTGGGGCTTCCACAATTAAATTGGATTGATGAAAAAAGTCAGCAATTACCCGTTCTTGTACCTTAGTTGGTACAAAAAAACCCAAATTAACAATCGCCTCTTTTACCCTGTCAGGCAACTCGACATATTGATCAAATCCTTTTTTTTGTCTCATTTGTTACGAATTAAACCGCAAAGTTCCGAATTTCGTGCAAACAATCAAACATTCGTGCGTGATTTCTCACATTTTTTGTACTTTTGCACTTGATATTCAATTTATTTACATTATAACCTTCTAATGAAAGATGAGAAAATTTTTACTATCTTTTTTTCTATTCATCCCCTGTTTGATGTTCAGCCAAGTAACGGAGCAAAGTGAACTTGCTGGGGATATGCCTGTGTATTTAGGGAATGTGAACTTTACGAAAGTAAATTATTATCGTGTAGGGAAAAATTATATTAACCCAACTGCGGATAATGGCATTACGCTAAATCCTAGCCAAGTAGCTCGTTTGCAAGCAATTGTTAATTCTCCTACGGCTTACGTTCAAGAACATATGACGGGTTGTTTTCGTCCAGAATCGCAGTTTGTCTTTTTCGATGCCGAAAAAGTAATGCAAGGGCAACTCGTTCTTTCTTTTGATTGCGATGCTTTGCTTGCTCAACCCGATATTCCGATGATGTTGGTTACGCCAAATGCAGGTTTGAGTACAAAAGGCGAAAATGATTTGAAAAAATTAGTGGCAGAAATCACGCAAAGCGGAGTGAATGTGGTAAGCGCTGCTTCTGCTAGTAAAATGATGCCTGAAGAAGTGGCGCAAACCGAAACGCCTGCAAAAGAAATGGGCGCAACAAGAGGACTTAGTTCAACTCCCAAAACAACAACATCGCAAGGAGGCACGCATGTTGTAAAAAAAGGTGACACTTTGTATAGTATTTGCAGAGCGAATGGCTTGAAAATTAGCGATGTACAAGCTGCAAATAATATGTCAAATTATAATTTACGTATTGGGCAAGAATTGGTATTGCCTGTAAAAGAGTAAAATTTACAGGGTTCGGAACTTTTTAGAAAGTTCCGAACCCTAAAAAATACAACCACCATTCATTCATTTATTTTATCCCCATGAAAAAAAGTCTCATTTTCTTTGTGTTTTCTTTGATTTGTTGTGTGCTTAGTTTTGCACAAACTGAAAAATTAACAGGCAAACTTATCAAAAAACGATGGACAAAAACCATTGAAAGTTATTGCGCAGGTGGAAGCGATTATTATGTGTTAGAAGTGTCTGAAAATGAAGCTACTACGCTTGATTTTTCGCAATATAAATTTGAGAAAAAAGTAAACAAATACCTCAACCGTAAAGTGGAAGTACAAGGAACTTGGGTAAAAGAGGAAAAAAAAGCTGCTGATCCCATGATGCAACAGCCAACTTCAGCACCTCTTTGTGAGCGTTTTGTGGTAACTAAGATGATCGTAAAGAAATAGGTTTGCAAGGGTGCAAAAAGATATGTACTTTTGTTGTTTTCACTAACTATGCAGGTTAATATTATTGATAAATACATCATTCAACGGTTTTTAGCTGCCTTTTTCTTTATGTTAGGGGCGGTTTTGGTGATTGTATTGGTGGTAGATTTGGTAGAAAAAATGGACATGATTTTGGAGAAAAAACCTCCAATGAAAGACCTTATTTTCGATTATTACGTCAATTTGTTGATGTTTTTTGGTTCGCTACTTAGCCCTATTTGCGTATTCTTGGCAGTCATTTTTTTTACTTCGCAAATGGCACAACGCACTGAGTTAGTAGCGATATTAAGTACTGGCACGAGTTTTTACCGCATTTTAGTGCCTTATTTATTGGTCGGCATCTTTCTATCAGGGATTTCTTTTTACCTCAAAGGTTTTCAAGTTCCTAATGCCACAGATACGCGCATGGGCTTTGAGTATAAGTATTTTAAGCCTCGAAATCTGTCTAAAGATAGGGACATTCATAAACGCGTGGCAAAAGATAGTTATGTATATATGTCTTATTTTGCCAAGAAAGAGCTAGAAGGATATGGTTTTACAATGGAACGGATTCAAGAAGGGAAAGTCATTGGGAAGGTGAAGGCGGAGCGAGCTGCATGGATAGATAGCACCAAAACTTGGCGGTTAAAAGATGGATATATTCGTTGGTTTGTGGGAGAAAGGGAAAAAATACAACGTTTTGCAAAAAAAGATACAACTTTTTTGCTTGCGCCAGATGATATTATTATTCGAGAATTGAAGGCGGAAAGTTTGAATAATTTTGCCTTGTCTGATTATATTAAACAAGAAGAATTGCGTGGCTCCGACATTTTGAAAGATTTGTATATGGAAAGACATCGGCGCTTTTCAGACCCTATCGCGCTCATTATTTTGACGATGATAGGGTATGCAATGTCTTCCCGAAAATCGCGGGGGGGAATTGCCTTACAAATTGGTTTGGGCGTGGTATTAAGCGTTACTTATATTGCTTTGCTACTGCTTGCCTCCTTGTTTGTGAGCGATACTTTCCCAACTTGGGCGGCAGTTTGGTTTCCCAATGTGATATTTTTTCCGATTGCGGTGGCGTTGTTGATAAATGCACCGAAGTAAGCGCAAAAAATGCTTTGTATAAGAGTTCGGAACTTTCTAAAAAGTTCCGAACTCTTATACAACTTCTTTATAAAACAGTAATTTTCAAACTTATGCGATATTTTACGCTCATTTCATTTTTATTATTTAGCAATATATTATTTGCGCAAAAACAATCTGCGGTTAAAAGTCGGCAGATTAAGGCGGTATCAGAGCGTTTTTGGGATAATGAAAAACCTAAAAATAACGAATGGTCGGTTCGGAAATATGACAAAAAAGGACGCGTAGCGGAAGAATTGGAACTGGACAAGGATAGTTTGCCTGAAAAATGGCAACGTTTTACTTATAACAACCTTGACAAAGTAAAAACCATTGAAAAATTAGATAAAAAAGGAGAGTTAAGGCGCAAAGTTGTGTGTGAATACAATATGAAAGGGGATAAAACGCGCGAAATCACTACGGATAAGGAGGGAAAATTAGTGGAAAAGTTAGAAATTAGCTACAACGCTTTTGGGGATAAAAGCGAAGAAATTGAAACAGATGAAAAAGAGAGTGTGAAAAAACGCACGATCTACCTATATGATGACAAGGGAATGTTATTGGAAAGAAACGAGTTTGATGCGGAAGGGAAACTAAGTAGTAAAAAAAAATATCGCTATGAATATTAAGCAGTTAGAGGCAATGCAGGGGATTTTAAAATTGTCATTGCGAGCAAACGAGGGAAAAATTTTGAAGCGAAGCGAAAAAAATTTGACCGAGTACAGCGAAGCAATCCTACAAAGGGTAAAAACTGTGGGTTTAAGCTGTGTAGGATTGCTTCAAAAACGCTCGCTCCTAAGGTCGCTTGCATTTTTTCGCAATGACAGTAGTCCTCAAATAGGGCAAGCATTTTTGTTCTTCCTCCTTTTTACCTTCGGCATTACTTCTCTTTTTGCGCAATCTCAAAAAGATTTTGCTGTATTAGGGCAGGTAGCGATTCAGAAAAAAGTAACTTCGGACTTTGCGGTAAATTTGGCGTTTCAAAGCATTATTAATGAAAATGTGACAGAAATGCGAAATTTTTATACAACCTTAGGACTTGAATATCGGCTTTTTAAAAATTGGTCGGTGGTAACAGCTTATCGTTTTAGTTTTAATCGAGGGTTAGATAATTTGTATCAAAATCGCCAAAGGTGGATGTTTGACTTGAATTATGGGGGGAAATTGGCGAAAAAAGTAGGGATTACTTGGCGCAGCCGCGTGCAGCAACAAATGTATGGGCTTTCTTTTGATGATGATAACAATTACAAACGTTCTAGGATTTATTGGCGAAATCGCGTGGGCTTGCAATATGCCTTGAATTGGTATTGGAAAATAGGGGCAGGCGTAGAGGTTTTTTACCCTTTGAATCAACCAGATGTGCGCTATATTGACCAAATTCGCCTGCAAACAGATGTGAGTTATCGCCTAAATCGCCATCATTCGTATAAATTATTGTATCAAATTCGCCAACCGCTTGATTCAGCACCCGCAACCACTTTTTTTATTTTAGGTGCGGCGTATAGTTTTAAGTTTTAGCGTTAGACCTGCATAGGCTTTTCCTGAGCCTATGCAGGTCTATAAACCTACTGCGTAAAATACTTCTTCCCTTTTTTATCCACGATTCCGCGTTTGCCATCAATTTTTACCCAACTGAAAAAATCGCTTTGAAAAGGCTCTATTTCATCGTATTTATTGGGGTCAATCGTTTGACTATCAGCGAAAAACATCTGCCATTTTTGGTCAAATTGAATGATAATGACATTGTCTTCAAAATCTTCAATTTGCGAATATCTCACAGGCAAAATGACTTTCCCAAATTCATCTAACAAACCATAAGAAGAACCAATTTTTACCCGAATAAATTGGTTATTTTGGCGAAAAGGCGTGATGTTGTCATATTTACAAGGGACAATTTCGCCCGTTCCGAGTCGTACTAAACCTGTCAGGTTATTGTTCCAAATTGTGAGATAGCCTTCTTTATTAGGTGTGCCAATCTTATCATATTTACAAGGCAAAACCAACTCTCCCGCACCATTTAATAAGCCAATTTTACGCGCTTGCTCCGCGATGAAATAGCCTCTCTCATATAATAAAGGGCTATCATAGATGCAAGGAATCACTTCCTCGCCATTTTGGTTACACAATCCATGATGATAACTTTTTTCTACCCGATAAAACACTTTGCGAAGTCCATTTTCTTCCACATTCATATATACTACCTTGTCATAAGTCAAAGGTTGTAGTTGTGAGCCATTTTTGCTCAACAAACCAAATTTTTGGTTATTTCTTGCTACAATTAGCCCATCTTCATGAAAATCAATGTCATCATATTGGCAAGGAATGATTTCCCCTTCTTGCAAATGATACAAGCCTTCTTTTTTTCCTTGATTGACAATGAAGTAGTTAGAATTATTATGAATGACGTTTACTTTGTCAAATTTGCAAGGCACAACCAAATTTCCCGAACGATTTACAATTCCCCAAAAATCATCTATGCGAACGGTAAAATAGCCAATTTCGCTATAAGTACTAATTTCATCAAACACAAGTTGAGAAAGTTTGGTGCCATTTGTGTCCATAATGCACCATTTTCCTTCGTGCATAGCACGTAACCAACCGCCTGTTACTTCGGCTACAACTGCCTGATTACAAGGAATTTTTAACCTCCCATAATTATTTGCCCAGCCTTCACCTTCCGCTTTTGACACGATAAACCCATTTTCGATTTTTTCGTACGCATCAAATTCAAAAGGTAAAAGGGTTTGAAAATTGGTATCAATTAAGCCGAAATGTGTGCCTTTCTTTACCCATAACACAGGCAGTTTAGAAACTGCTTGAAAATCATCGTAGCGGGTTTTGAGTTTAGGGATTCGCGCTTTCCATTCTTCCAAATAAAAATACTCCAACATTGCCTCATAATCAAAATGTTGAAAACCTTTGTATTTGCAAGGAATTAATTCTTTCCCTGTCAAGTCAATGTAGCCTGTTCCTTTTCCATTGGTTACTTTGGCTTTTCCTGCTTTAAACTCGCCAATCGAAAGATATTTACACGCCACAATTTTTGCCCCCATTTCGTCCACCAATCCCCAATGATTGTTTTGCTTCACGAGGCGAAATGCGTCATTTTTTTCCCCAATTTCTTGATATTCGCAAGGAAGTAAGGTATTTCCAAGGGTATCCAACATTCCCCAATAGCCCGATTGCTCGACCAACATAATGCCTTTTACCTCTGTTTTTATTTGCTGATAAATCAAAGGAATGATAAATTCCCCTTCTATGGAAATTCCACCCCACAAATTCCCTTTGCGTACCCTCGAAATACCAACATCAAAGGGCATCGCTTGGTCATAGACAAATTGCGTAAGCTCATCGCCATAAGGCGAAACATAGCCATATTTCCCTTGCTTTCTTGCCACTGCAATTGGGTGTTGAAAGCGAAAAATCACCTCGTATTCACAAGGCAAGACCTGCTCACCATTTCTGTTGATTAGCCCATACTTATCCCCTATTTTGACTTGGGCTGTTCCATACTTAGAGAATAAATCTGCGCCATCATATTTAAAAGGAATGATAGGATTCGCTTCCAAATCAGTATATCCCCATTTTCCACCTTTATAGCGAGGGATGAGGACTTGCGAAAAAAGGTTGGTTACGAACAAAACGCCAAAAGAGAAGAAGGCTAAAGGTAAAATGAATTTTGATTTTTGCATATTGAACAACAAACTAGGAACTGTAAACTACCCGCCATAATCAAAATAGGTTTATGGCTCAAGTTTATAGTTGTGGAATGAATGGTTAATTTCATCACAAATATAATATTTTTTTTACAGTTTTATTTTCTATAATAAAAATTCATTTTAAAAATAAATGAACTCTTACTTAAAGTAAAGATTGTCAATAGGTTAAAATAAGTAAAATTTCCCAATAAAAGTCGCCTAGTAGAATTGATAGGCAAAATTTATTCCATCTCTGCGATATTCTTGTTTAAAATATGTTAGAAAATGGGTGTTGTTTCCTTTTTTGTGAATAATCAGCATTTGAAACCCAAAAAGAACTGCCTGATGTAAGGTTTTCGATAAAGGCATTTACTTCGCCCTTTATTTTTCAAAACTAGACTTTTTGTCTTACATCATATATTTCTTGGTAATTCTTGCAAATATTAGCAACCTAAAAATGGTAAAGTTTACTTTTGTCTATTTTGTTACAAGTTGTTTTTTGGGTTTTTT
>JBJXHA010000729.1:0-2802 GCA_046160275.1 Bacteroidia bacterium
GTGCAATGTTAAGTAATCTTATTCAATTAACAAAATTTGTTAGTTATTTTTTTTTGCTTTTTGTTGTACAGTGTAACGTTCTTATTATCATCAAAGTTGGTTTCGTTTTATCACAGAGCTGTATTAATTATATTTGTAAGTGTGCTTTTTAAGGTTAGTTGCGGAGTAATAACCAAGAAAGAATCTAAAAAAACTTACACTAATAGTAAAAAGGCTATTTTTTTACGCAAATTTGCAATTTCTAAAAAACTTCCTTACCTTTGCTTGAATTTAGCCAAAATGAAATAAGAGAGATAAAACCGTTTTGGCAACACATCATCCACTTATGAAATTTGTAGATAATAAGCAGCCTTTTTGCGTAGTTTATTCTATATATCGGCACCACTATTTGAAGTATATCGTTGATTGTCATGCAGTTCAGCTTCTGAGTAATGGAGAAATGAGCATGACACATCAGCCGATTACACAAGGGAATTATGAAGATTTTAAATGTGGAATGGATAAGGTTGATGAGCAAATTGTGCAGTTAATTTTAGAAATTTCCAGAAAAAACATTATTCAAAAATTTGGCGGCGATGTCAATAAACAAGTGGATTTTTTTGAATCGCGTTTTAAACTGGTGAATGAAAAACTAAGCCTTGTGGCTACTCAAATATTAGGTTTTGTAGAAAAACGTTTGGCACAAATTTTTCCTTTATTGGTAGAACACAATAAAAGGCTCTATGAACAAGACAATGAAGGCTACCCAATTAAGCGAGCAATTCAATTATTAAAAGAAAAGGCAAGTGTAATTTTCCATTTTACGAGAAACGAAGAAGGCACTGTTTATTATCCAACGATTAAATTAAAAGAGGGATTATTAGGAAATTTTCAGAACAAAAAACCTAGCCTTTTGTGTATGCAGCCTGCTTGGATGCTCGTGGGGGGAGAGCTTTTTACCTTTGAACACAATGTAGAAGGGATTAAAATTCAGCCTTTTTTGATGAAATATAATATTCAAGTTCCTAAAGAGAAGGAAGAAGAATATTACCGAAAATTTGTGGCGCAAATTATTGAAAAATACCCTGTCAAGCCCAAAGGTTTTGTGATTAAAGAGATTGAGACAGCACCACATTTTACCCTAAAAGTGAAGGTAAACGACACGAGCATTTCCTTGATAAAAAGTGTAAGTTATTATCATCATCATTTTTTGATGGAAGATGATAAACCCTTTTCTTCGGTGTTTGAAAAATTTGGCGAACAGTATATCTTTTACAAAATCACTCGTAATCAAGTACTTGAGAATAAAATAAAGGCATTTTATGAGGAAAACATTCCTAATAAAACGAGTTTAATGCCTTGGGAAAATTTGGAAAAAAGTCGA
Organism: Bacteroidia bacterium; assembly: GCA_046160275.1. Lineage (GTDB taxonomy): Bacteria > Bacteroidota > Bacteroidia > J057 > J057 > JBJXHA01. The sequence goes on from JBJXHA010000729.1 coordinate 1,364, forward strand.
GCTTTTGATTGGTTATTGCAAAAAGTTGATGCTTTGCAGGAGCTAAATATTGAGATTGTTCAACCCAATCGAGAACACCAATTTCACTTTGATACGCCAAAAGTTTCGGTAAATTTGGAAGCTGATGGTGATTGGTTTGATGTGCAGGCTGTGGTGAGTATTGGAAAATACCAAATCCCTTTTATTCAATTTAAAAACCATATTTTGCGTGGTAAGCGAGAGTATGTTTTGCCTGATGGCACAATCGCTTTGCTGCCTTCAACTTGGTTTAGCGATTATCGGCATTTGATGGAAGTGGCGGTGCAAGAAGGTCATTCTTTGAAAGTGAAAAATTACCAAGCGGCAATCGTAGAAGATGCTTTTGAGATTAAAACGACAAGTAACCAACTCATTTTCAAGCCCATAGAGGAAATTCCTGCGACCGAATTGCCGCAAGGTTTGAAAGCTACTTTGCGCTCTTACCAACAAAAAGGCTTGGACTGGTTGTGGTATATGAAGGAGAACAAAGTAGGGGCAATTTTGGCTGATGACATGGGTTTGGGGAAAACCTTGCAAACGATTTCTTTGCTATTGAAGGCAAAAGAAGTAGGCGAAAAAGGCACTTCACTCATTGTTTTGCCCACTTCTTTGGTGTATAATTGGCAAAATGAGGCGAAAAAATTCGCGCCAACCTTGAGCGTTTCGGTTCATACGGGTTTTCATCGTGCCAAAACGCCTACCTTTTTTAGTGGCTATGATGTGATTTTGAGTACTTATGGTGTGGTGCGGCAAGATGCGGAAATGCTCAAACAATTTTCTTTTTATTACCTGATTTTAGATGAAAGCCAAGTGATAAAAAACCCTGAATCGAAAACAGCGCAGGCGGTTAAGTCTTTGATTTCCAAGTATAGGCTCTCGTTGACAGGTACACCAATTGAAAATACGATTGTTGATGTTTGGTCACAAATGGATTTTCTTAATCCTGGATTATTGGGAAATGAGGCTTTTTTTAAGAAACATTATGTTACCCCAATTGAAAAGAATAAATCTGAAAAAGATGCTTTGAAATTGCGTAAAATCATTTTTCCCTATATTTTAAGGCGTAAAAAATCGCAAGTAGAAAAAGAATTGCCCGAAAAGGTAGAAAATTTGCATTATTGCGAAATGGAAGAGGCGCAGCAGAAATTATACGAAGAAAACCGCGACATTTATCGCGCTTATTTGATGGATTTGTTGGCGCAGGGTTCGTTCAAAAAGAATAAATTGAATGTATTGGCAGGCTTGCAAAAATTACGACAAATTGCGATTCATCCCCAAATGATTGAAAAAAGTGCAGAGCTAGAAGATTCAGGTAAATATTTGGAAATCAAACGTTTATTAACTGAGATTATAGCAAAGGAATCCAAAGTGTTGATTTTTTCTCAATTTGTAAAAATGCTGCAAATTTTAAAAGAAGATTT
>JBJXHA010000730.1:0-13018 GCA_046160275.1 Bacteroidia bacterium
TACCACATTCATTGGTTGCCAAAATCGTATAAGTACCTGCTGCATTGCCATACCAAGAAGATGCGTTATCAGAAGTAGGAATAGGCGAACCATTGTATAACCATACAAAATTGCTGTTACTGTTTGCTGTTAATAAAGCGCGTTCATTTCTACACAAAGTCAAATCATCAACCGTAGCAACTGCCGCAGTCGGTTCTGCCGCTTGGCTTATGTTAATTACCTGTGAGGTCGCTGAACAACCTTCGGCACTTGTTACTGTCAACCAATAGCCACCACTCCAATACGTTCCATTTCCCGATGCCGAGATAGGAAGCGTAGGATTATTGCTTACCATCAATCCATTATGATACCAAGAATAAGTCCCAGTTGTAGGCGTAGCAATCAAGGTCGTATCATCTCCACTACACATAAAAAAGGCATTTCCTTGAATATTTGAGATAGTTGCACTCGGTAGGGGATTCATGATAATGGTTTGAGAAGCCGTTGAAGTACAACCATTTCCGCTAGAAATCACCACGCTTACTTGCCCATTTCCTTGATAATTACCATTTGTTACAACTAATTGATTATTAGAGCCATTTTGTACCACATTCCCCCCAACTGACCACTGATAATTTGTGCCGCCTTGCGTTGCCGTTAAAGTAAGGGCATCATTTATACAAAAAGCAGCAGCTCCTGTAAAGGTAATATTAGCAGGCGTAACTGCTTGCACAGCAATAGCCACCGTATCTCCTATGCTACAACCGTTTGCATCATTCGCAACTGCAACGTAAGTTCCGCTTTGTGTTACCACCAATGAATCTGCATTCGTTGCCAAAGCATTTCCATTTTGATACCAAGTAAAAGCATTATTAGAAGGGCTTGCATACAAAGTGGTACTATTTCCCTCGCAAATAGTGGTAGCATTCGTTGAAATTGTGGTAGTTATCGTTGGATTGAAAGTGATTGCACCCGTACATACGGTATCGCGGCAACCATTTGCATTTTCCAAAACTACACAAAAATCACCCGTTCCATTCACAAGCAAAGCGTCATTGTTATAAGAAAAAGCATTGTTTTGTCCATTGTTATTATAAGCAGTAACAAAAGAGCCACCTTGCACATTGTATTGCAACACATTAATTCCTTGACAATAAGGAGCTGGTGGATTGGTTAAATCAGGTAAAAGACTTGCAGTAGGCGCGGGCAAAATGCTAAAAGGTAAAGACGTAGCACTTTGACACCCATTATTATCGTAGGCTATTGCCGTCCAAACCCCTGCACTCGGCACGCCAGAAGGAGCATTTACTTGTAATCCATTTTGATACCAACTATAAGAATAAGGTGCAGTTCCGTTAAAAGCAGTTACATTTAAAAGGCTGGCATTGTTCGCACAAATCGGAGATGCTGCGCCATTTGTTGCAGTTAAACTCACCGTTGGATTTGGATGAATCGTTACATTTACCGCCTGTGAAGTAGCCGTACAATTAAAACCATTGCTAACAGTTACTTGGTAATTACCTGATTGTGTTACAGTTAAAACATTTCCTGTCAAACTTGTTCCCGTTAAAGGCGACCAAGTATAAGTTCCTTGCCCTCCAATTAACAACTGCACATCATTCCCTTGACAAGCACTTGCGTTGGTTAAAGGCGTTAGGCTCGCAGTAGGGCTAGGATTCACAACAAAAACAGCAGAGTTTCCTTCACAACCCGAAGCATCAGTAACACTCACACTATAATTTCCTGCATTTGTGGCAGGGATAGTCGTAGTATTTGGCGGAAGCGACAAAGCCAAGCCATTGTTATACCAAGTATAAGCAAAGGGGCCTGTTCCTTGCAATGAACCTGCTGTTAAAGTGGCTGTACTACTTGCACAAAGTGTAATTTGTCCAGTAGAAGCCGTAATAAAAGGCGCAGGATTCGCGTTAAAAGTAATTGCTTGCGAAGTGGCTGATGTTGTACAATTAAAGTTATTCGTAACATTTACTGTATAAGTTCCGCTTTGGGTAACGTCTAACAAATTGCCATTAGCAGCAGCCCCCGTTAAAGGCGACCATACATAATTAAAAGTATTACCGCCACCTGCAACGGCTTGTAGCTGAACACTATTACCTTGACAATAAGGCGTTGCAGTTAAGGTATTTACGGTAACAGTTGGGCTAGGATTAATGATAAAATCATTAGAAAAATCTTCACAACCATTCGCATCATTCACAAGAACCGTATAATTACCTGCTGCATTTGCAGGAATAGAGCTAGTAGTCGTAGGCAAATTCATCGCTACCCCATCTTGGTACCAAGTGTAAGTATAAGTAGGTGTACCGTTTGCAGCCGTAACATTCAACAAAGTACTAGCATCGCTACACAAAGGAGAATTGCCCGCAGTACTTTGTAAACTGGCAGTTGGTGTAGCATTGAAAGTAATCGTAACTGGACTTGCATTATCCGTACAGCCAAAAGCATTGCTCGCAATTAAGCCATAAGTCCCCGATACCGTAGGATTGTAAGTATTTCCCGTAGCAATGTTATTTCCATTTAATAACCACGTATAATTTAAGCCGCCATTTGCTACTAAGGTAACATTTGTCCCCAAACAAGGCGCAGTCGTAGGCACATTTCCAATACTTGCCGTTGGTACAGGATTGATAACAAAGGTGTTAGATTCATTTTTACAACCATTAGCATCGCTCACTTGAACGGTATAAGCTCCTGCTGTTCCTGCCGAAAGAGTTGTGTTACTCGTAGCAGGTGCTACCAAGGTTCCATTATCCCACCAAGCATAGGTATAATTTCCTGCGCCACCTGCTGCTTGTGCCACTAAATTCACCGAAGGATCAGCGCAAATAGGAGAAGGTTGATTATTAGAAGCAGAAACGGCAACCGAAGGAAGCGTATTAAAGGTAAAAGTGCTAGAACAAGCCGTATCTTGACAACCATTTGCATCTGTTACGCTCACACAAAAACTGCCATTACTTTGAATTACTGCTACATTATTTACTTGATAATTAGGGGTAGTTAAAATCCATGAATAAGAAGAAGTTGCGCTATTGCCACCACTTGCACTTAACATCACGCTATCACCTAAACAAAGTGTAGCATTTAATGCAGGTGAAATTTGAGCGATGTTTGCCGTAGGTGCAGGTAAAATCGTAACAGGAATGAGCGTTGTAGTATCTTGGCAACCATTTATATCTGAAACAACGGCAGCATAAGTTCCTGATGTTGTAGGATTAAAAGGATTATTGGTAATACCTGTGCTAATGCCATTGTTGAGCCACTCGTAATTGCTACCTCCCCCTGCGGTAAGGGTAATAATGCCATTTCCACAAATTGTGATAGGACTAGGCAAACTCGAAGCAATTGTTGCAACAGGGCGAGGATTCACCGTTACAGGTAAAACAACAGGAATTGCGTTACAATTATTAGCGGTAGCATTTAGGGTAATGTTTACCGTTTGAGGGGTAGTAATACCATTCCCCAAAGACAAAGGCAAGGTTAATGTCCCATTCATCACGCCATTTGCAGGAGAAATTGCAGTAGCTGGCACATTCGTTAAATTATCTCTCGTCCATGAAAAACTAGGATTACCTGCCGCATTTATCAAAACAGGATTGTCAGAACATACTGCCGTTGGGCTTACCGAAGCAGAAATAACAGGAACAGGGTCAATCGTTACGGTTACAGTAACGGGCGTTCCCGCACAATTCGTGCTTTGAGGAGTCAAAGTAAAAGTAACCATTTGACTAGAAGAAGTGGTATTGGTCAACACTACTTGAATCGCTCCTGTTACGCCATTTGCAGAAGTTGTACCTGTTACACTAGCGGTATTATTTCGTGTCCAATCTACCGAAGAACCCGCTACAGGCAACGTTAAAGCGATATTGGTTGTTCCACCCGAACAAAATTGCGGATTGTTATTACTTGCTGTTACCGTTGGGGGATTATCTACCGTAATCGTAATAATGTCAGAAGCAACGCAACCCGTAGGCGAAGTGCCTGTTAGGGTGATGTTATACGTTCCGATGCTGGCAATGCTAGGAATGTTTAAGGGATTGCTGCTATTAGGGGAAGAAGGCACAGCCGCCCCCGACCAAGCCAACGTAGGGCTACAAGGCGAGGCAACATTTCCTATATAACAATTAGGAGGTGTTCCCACAATCGCACCTGTGAGCGTAATAGGTTGCCCTACACAAACCGTCATGTCTTGCCCTGCGTCCATGCTCCAATTATCCAAACGCACGAAGTTAACGCCTAAATTAGAGCCGCCTGCGCCATCTTGATGCCGAAATTCTATGGTACTCGTTCCATCTAAAATCCCTTGCCAAACCCCAGAAATAGTCGTACCACTTACGCCTGCAAAAGCCGCATTGTTAATTTGTGTACCATTTACATACATCGCCATATCGTCATCATGGTTGGCAATGTCAATTCTGTACTCGCCACAAGGGAAACCTTGACGCATATATCTAACCGTATGATTGTCATTACTTACTGCACAACCAAACCAATTTGTAGCTGCCGAAGGCGAAGTATTTGCCGCCCAAACTGCGGGAGTGTTGATATTTATGTTATTATCAGTGTAATATCCGCGATAAAAACTCCCCGCAAAACTTAAATTTGCTCCGTTGTAGCCATATACATTCCACAAATTATTGCCAAAAGTAGCCACAGGAAGCACTTGATAGTCAATGGCTAAGTAAGGGCGATTGGTACTTGTATAACCTGCAAAAATAATATAATCGTCATCGTCATTGCCACAACCTCCACAAAAAATAGCACAACCATCGTGATTTGTTACTGTGCAATCTAAACCCAAAGCCAGACGGTCAATCCCTAAAGCACCCGCAACATCTATAATCCCTTGATTACCGCAACCATGCACATACCACACATTATTGGTGTTTTGATTATAATTTACATAACCTGCTGCGGGACCATACACATCAAGCAAAGGCGGATAAGCTGCCAGTAAATCGGTTGCCGCACCCACTGTAGCCCATGTAGAACTCACCATATTAGGATTGCCATTCAAACGTCCAATCCGAAACTTGTTTTCATCAGTACAATTCGGAGATTTATGACTCGTTTGAAAAACATGTAAATTGACATTACAAATGGTAGCAGTATTAGGAATTGCAGTTAAATCAAATTGCGCCTGCCCGTCCCAATAATCATTATCAAAGGTCTGATCTCTAAAACCGACTTTCATCTGATCGTCCGTGCCGCCTTCGCTTCCTCCGTCATCAGTAGTACTTGTCCAATAGGTTGCAATTTGGGGAAAAGTGTTGATGCTCAAAAAAACAGGCGGGTCAATCGTAATAGGAAATTGGCGAGCCGAAGAAAGCAACCAAGCGGCAGGAATCAATAATTTTACAATATATTTATTTCCTGTTGGGATTAATTCATATTCTCCTACAAGATGCGATTTACAATTCTCCCCTTCCGTACAGTCTTGCTCTGACTTTCCATTTTTATAACTATCATCATAACAAAAAATTGGCTTAAATACCCACATTTCTTTACCACTTTCATCTTTGATAGATAAGCCTTTTCCTTCTTTACTAATTGTCCAATTATCAGGCAGCGTAATTTCCTCCGAAAAAGCCAAATATTTCGCTTGATTTGGCAGCGAACTTAAGGCATTGGCATTTTTTAATACATAACTATACTCTACCCCTGCGGTTTTCTGCTCCCAAACTTTGTTGATATCAGGGAAAATCTCCTCAATAGAAACAATATTTCCTGCTGTTTCTTTTGCCTTTCTTGGATTCGAAGCAGGACTATGAGAGCTATTATAAGTCAAGGCAGGGTAAATAGATAAGGATGCATCGGTTTTCCCATTTTCAAATATAACATCAATTTGGGGATTGATTCCTAAAACTAGCCCTTTTTGAAATAATTGCAACCTTGCTACCCCATTTTGGGAATGAATAGTAGTTTTGAACAAATTATGATGGTTACGAAAAAGTACAGTTCCCTCTGCTTCCAATTCATTTGAAATCGTGCGCCATTGCCCATCTTCTTGATAATGAACAGCCCCTGCCCCTACTAAAGCGCGGCGTTGTCCATTTCCCAAGTCAAACACTTTGGTATTAAACGATCGTTCTTGTATCAATTCATTTTCAGGAGAAAAGCCCTCAAAAGCCCCTCCTTTCTCGTACATTTTCCGTAAAATGACATCCTCTGTGTCAAATTGTGCTTTTCGAGCGTTTTGCGCCAAGAGCGAGCAAGAGAAGCAGGCAAACAAGAGCAAAAAACAGGTTTGAGAATGATTTTGTTTCATATATAAAAGAAATTTGATGGTTGCCGAAAGGTAAAAAATAAGGTTTCTACCAAGGAAGGTCGTCTATCGCCTCTACGTGAGTGATTTTCTCATTGGACAAAAATACACGCAACATTGTCCAAAATCTTCTCATAACGATGTTGGTTGAAATTTCGGTGCTATTTTGGAGTAAGTTATCGCAAAATTGCTTTAACTCCGTTAGGGTTTGTGTTGCCAGTTCGGGGGTAAGTGTTGTATCAAAGCGATTAAATACGAACACAATGGCATCTTCTAATAAAGGCAATATTTCGGGGGAATCGGCAGGAACAATTACTTGCCCTGTATAGCCCCAATACACTTTTTGAGTAACTGTTTTCATTACATCTCCTAAGCCATTGGCTGTCCAACAACAATAAGCAAATACAGGGCGATGAATTAATAAAGCGATATCATTGGCATTTTGGCTATCTAAGGCAAGTACGCCATCATTGTCAATAATGGCATTATCCGTTCCATGACTTAGCACAAATAAAGGGGCATTAGGATAAGCAAGCAAAACCTTTTGCAATTCCGACCTTGTAGCCTTTATATCAGCCAATAAGATGTCGTTAACGCTAGTGAGTTTATTCGCTATTTGAAAAGTGATTTCCGTTGCGTCATCTATTTTATAGGTTGCAAATATTATTTTCATTGTACGGCTTTGCGTTGGCTTTCTTTTTGAATAATGCGGATAGAGGTTTCTAAAATTGCGCGACAATAATCTCTTCCTAATTCTGTGCCCTCTTGTAATTCTTTTCTCATTCTTCCTGCATTAAGTTCTCCTTCTTTTAGGGAATGAAACAAAACGGTATCTTCGGGAGTGTAGGATTTTAATATCCCTGCAATGAGTTGCAAAGAAAAAGAATAAACCAGTGTTTCGTTCCATTGATTTAAAGGTGGCAACTCTAATAATAAGGCTAATTCTGTCAAAAAATAACGCAAAGTTGGGCAGCGTAAAACAGCTCTTGAAATATTCATACCTTGAAGAAACGCATAATCACTTGGGTTTACCTTTTCCTTTCCTTTTTTTATCCAACGCCTAAAAAGGGAGGTAGGGTACATTATATCTTCGGGCAAAGGAATATGGAGTATTTCTTTTGCGTATTCCACTTTGATATGCTTTTCAATGAGTAAATCGTCTGCAAAAGCCCATGCTTCGATACTAGGAATGGCAAAGAATGGGAGAATATTCGTATCTTTTACAGTATTTTCAGCTTCTTCTTTTTGGTTAATTAGATGCCTAGCGTTAACTTTAAGAAACACAGCTACCCTACAAGAATCATCGTAATGATACTTTTTTGCCGCTAACAGCACATTTTTACCATTTGTAGGGGCAATTTCTATCCTTTTTAATGGGTAATTTGCAGCCGTTAGTATATTGATAAGAATTATTTTTTCAATTTCCTTCTCTACAAAAATTTTTATATCCTTCATTTGATGTTCTCTATTTTATGGTTGAGTGAAAATGCCCATATATGTTCTGCAAAGTTAAAACTTTTCCTTACATTTGGCAAAATTTAACATAAAATGAATACAGCAAATCTAACGTATTTAGGAGAATTGCGGACAGAAATGACGCATATTCGTTCAGGAAAAACGATTATTACAGACGCGCCTGTGGATAATCATGGCAAAGGGGAGGCTTTTTCGCCTACGGATTTGGTGGCGGCGGCTTTTATTGCTTGCATGGTGAGCATTATGGGTATTGTGGCAAATAAAAATGAAATGCAGATAGGCGAAGTGAAAAGCGAAGTGTTAAAAGTAATGGGCGAAGCTCCACGCAGAATCGTGGAATTACAAGCAACCATTACTTTTGAAGGGCATCAACTTAATGAAGAACAAAAAGCCATGCTTGAACGCGCTGCACATAATTGTCCCGTAGCCAAAAGCCTTCACGCTGATATGGCATTGAAGGTAACGTTTGTGTATTTGTAGGCTTGTGTTTCGTACAAATATTAACCACTAAGTATTCGGTAGTAATTAGTGTATGTTGTTTTTTATTACAAAAGTATAGTTATCAATACTTTATATCTGTTTACTGATAACTGTTAATTGTTAACTGACACTTAAGTTTCACAAAGTTTTTTTCGCAAAGTAACACAAAGCGAGAGGTTAAGTACTCTTTCTTTGTGTTACTTTTCCTTTTACCTCAATTCTCCCTAAAATAAAGCAAAAAAATTCGTATAATCTCCCTATCTTTGCGGGCTGAATCTTTTTTATGCAAAAATTGAGTACCTAAGCAGCGATTTGGCTGTTTTCTTCGTCTATCTAAATTGGAAAAGGAATGTCTGCAAAACAACACACAATTCAACGAGCTGCAACTGTTACAGGAATCGGCTTGCATACAGGAAAAGCAGCGCGTATGACTTTTTTGCCCGCCCCTGAAAATCACGGCTTTGTGTTTAAGCGTGTGGATTTGGAAGGGCAACCTACAGTTCGTGCTTCAGTCGAAAATGTAGTGGATACTTCAAGGGGTACTACGCTTGAGGAAAATAGTGCGAAAATTCATACCGTTGAACACGTCTTAGCAGCATTAGTTGGCTTGGCAATTGATAATGTGTTGATTGAGATTGATGGACCCGAAACGCCTATTATGGACGGCAGCGCGAAGGCGTTTATTGATGCCATACACTATGCGGGGCGAATCAGTCAATCAGCAGATAGGCGTTTCCTTGTGATAGATAAGGTTATTGAATATGAAGATACGGAGCGTGGGGTATTTATGAAAATTGAGCCTGCTACTCAATTTTCGGTGGAGGTGAAAATAGATTTTAATTCGTCTGTGCTATTACCACAAACCGCAGGAATATTGGACATTGTGGAATTTGAGCAGGAAATCGCGCCTTGTAGAACTTTCTGCTTTTTGCGCGAAATTGAGATGATGTTTAACGCAGGACTGATTCAAGGTGGTTCTTTAGAGAATGCGATTGTGATTGCAGACAGGGAAGTAACAGAGGAAGAGCTGGATAATTTATGTCAACTCCTCAATCGCCCAAAAGTAGCAGTACAAGCAGGGGTACTAAATCACCTTACCTTGCATTACGAAAATGAGCCTGCTCGCCATAAATTGTTAGATGTTGTGGGAGATTTGGCTTTGTTAGGTATGCCGATTCAAGGAAAAGTTACCGCAACTCGACCTGGACATAAGGCAAATGTGGCATTTGCGCAAGAGATTAAACATACGCTTTCTTCAAAATTCAAGACGTTAATATATCCAAATATGGAAAAACAAACTACGATTTTCGATATAAATGCAATTATGCAGATTTTGCCACACCGTTATCCTTTTTTGTTGGTGGACAAAATCATTAATTTCTCGGAAAATAGCATCGAAGGGATTAAAAATGTAACGATTAATGAACCTTTCTTTGTTGGGCATTTTGACGGAAATCCTGTCATGCCAGGCGTGTTGCAACTTGAAGCAATGGCGCAAGTAGGCGGGATTATGTTGCTAAATAAGGTAGAAGACCCAAAAAAGGTATGGGTGTATTTTGCTGCTATTGACAATGCTAGATTTAAAAAGCCTGTGATTCCGGGCGACACCATTCATTTTAAACTGGAAATGCTAATGTTCCGCAAAGGATTGTGCAAGATGAAGGGAGAGGCGTATGTAGATGGAACGCTTGTATGTTCTGCCGAACTCATGGCGAGTACAGTAGCTAAATCATAATCAATGAAACATTCTATTCACCCCACAGCAGTTGTGGATGCAGGCGTAAAAGTAGCTCCTAGTGTACAAATTGGCCCTTATTGTATTATTCATGCAGGCGTAGAAATCGGCGAAGGCACGGTGTTAGCCCCTCATGTTATTCTATACAGTGGGGTGAAAATTGGCGAAGATTGTTATATTTCCTCTGGAACGGTGATGTCTTCGGATAAACATCAGTTGGAAACATGGGACAATCCTTTGCCTAATGGCAAAATGTATCATATTACGCTTGGAAATCGCGTTCACATTGAGCCGAATTGTACTTTGCATGGGGAAATTAAAATAGGAGACGATGTTTGGCTGGGTTCAAATGTCGTGATTCATCATGGGGCAAGAATTGGAAATAAATGCAAAATCCATTCGGGCGCGGTGCTTTCTTCTATTCCACAAGATTTAAAATTTGTGGGCGAAGAATCTACCCTTATTATTGGTGATAATACAACAGTGAGGGAATTTGCTACGCTCAATCGTGGTACAAAATACAGAGGTTGCACCGTTATCGGTAGCGACTGCCTCATTATGGCTTATACGCACGTAGCGCACGATTGTTACATTGGAAATCACGTCATTTTGGTAAATGCGGTGAACTTGGCAGGTCATGTTGAAATTGATGATTATGCAGTATTGGGTGGAATGTCTGCCGTGCACCAATTTGTCAAAATTGGCAAGCACGTAATGATTGGCGGCGGCTCTTTGGTTACAAAAGATGTGCCTCCTTATATCACTGCAGCAAGAGAACCTGTTCAGTATGAGGGGCTTAACTTAACAGGTTTGCGCCGCAGAGGTTTTTCCAAAGAAACAATCTCACATTTACAAGATATTTATCGTCACTTGTACCAAGAAGGCAGGAACATTAGCCAAGCCTTAGAATACATTGAACAAAATGTGGAAGATTCTGCTGAAAAAAGAGAGATTCTCGCTTTTTGCCATCAAGCCACAAGAGGATTGATTAGGGGATAATTGTGATAAAAATAAAGATAAACGGGGTTGTCTAAAAAGTTCGGAACTCTTCGAAGAGTTCCGAACTTTTTTACTTAGAACATAATAAAAAAGCAATCAAAGTAAATAACTTTTTTGTGAATTAGTCTTGTTTTTATATTAATTGTTGTTGGAAATACAGTATTTATGGAAACGAAAAACCTGCTATTCCTAGTTGAAATAGCAGGCTCATATAAAAAGAGTATCAAGTTTATCGTTTATTTACGCGCATTTCCAACGCGTCACTTCCTTGAAATACGCGAATGCGATAATTACCCGAAGGAACATCTTTCATGTCCAAAGAATAATTGGTGAAATTAGTTGCCTTCATTTTCTTTTCTTGTACTACATTTCCAGCCTCGTCAGTAATTGTCACTTGAACAGGCTCAAAAGTACGTGGCGTAAACTCCACAGAAGCCGTTTGCCCAATCGTTATATCATGTACCTCTTGCGCGGGCGTAATTACCCCTGCAGTCGTTGGCAAAATTTTCGCATTTTCTAGGTAATGATTATCCACTACCAACATACGAGAAGCATCGCCTTGACCATAACCGCCAGAATAGGTATTTTTAACAATTCGGTAGTAATTTTTTCCCTCCATAGGGTTGTTGTCCATGTATTCAAACAAAACAAAACCATCTATCACTTTTTGCTCCGTATAAGCGACACGCACCACATTTTCAAAATTTTGTCCGTCTTCGCTACGCTGAATCATAAAGTCAGAGATGTCAGAGTTTTGCTGACACGCCCATTTTAAAGTGTTTCCTCCAATGAGTGCTTTTGCATCATACACATCTATTGGGGAATTGATAGGTCCTACATCTGAAGAACTTGTAGTTGCAGGTGTAGAGGTAGATGCAGTTTTTGTACTTTTCTTTGTTCCTCCCCTTTTCGGTCCTTTTTGAGGGTCTCCACCAAGGTCAGTTTGTGCGTTTGCTTGTAAATGCTGCGCCAAAAACAGGCTCAATACAAGCGTAATTGTCTTAATCATGAGATTTACAGGTTATTGGTTATAATTTTAGGTTGAAATATCTTCTGAATTGATAGGTTAAGTCAAATCATTCACAATATTAGGTATTTTTTTTGAGTGATGCAAGTATTTTTGTTTATTTTTTCAAAAAAAAAGTTAGATATGGTAATATTTTATATAACGTACTAATGTTGAAATAGCATTATTTTTATAGGAATAGACTCAAATTGCTGTGAATCAATATTTTGAATAAATCCATTTTAACTTTTAGTAGCAATGTAAATTTTATGCGATTTCCAAATTTTCGTCCTAACTTTTGCTTATGAATGATAAAAATGATGTTAGATGTGGCAATATTTTAATCAAAAAAGGAAAGCATTAGAAATTTAGCTTTCCTTTTTTATTCTTACAAATATCTATCAATTAATTCTTCGCGTTTCGCTTTGTACTCTTCGCGTGAAACAAGTTCCATATCCAATAACTTTTTTAGTACAACCAATTTTTGCACCAACTCATCAGTATTTTTAGGTTGTTGAGAACTTTCGACTTCTTTTGAGGCTTCATCTTGCAGCACAACCGTCATTTCTCCCGTTTGCGTTTCCCCACCTGTTTCAGGAATAATTTCTAGCAATTCATCAGGTGCATCTTTTCCCCCTACAATCGTTTGCTTACTTGTTTCTGCTTCGATGTTTTCTTGTGCAGGCAATTCTACTCCATATACAAGGTCATTTCCTTGCAATTCAGCTTCAGCCCTTTGCTTTAGTAAAGAAAAAACCTCATCATAATTACCAATCGCAAATAAAAAATTCACTTTCTGGTAAAAAATAGAATCTAAATTTAATACCTTAATAAAATCACTTACCTTTTTAGTAGGAATCCACACCGCACCACGCTCAATTTGTGAAATTACCTGCTTGGCTGTTTGGCTAGAATAGCCAAGTTCAGCCCCTAAAGCCTCTTGTGTAAGCCCTTTTTCTAATCTTTTTTTGCGAACTACATTCCCAAGTAGTTTGTGCGCTTCTGTTTTGCTATCTGTCATAATAACTGAGTATATAATAAGTAAATAAAATAGGAGTTCTTT
>JBJXHA010000731.1:0-3700 GCA_046160275.1 Bacteroidia bacterium
ACAGTTATCAGAAATAAAAAAATAAACTCGCGCCATTTTTGAGACAATTTGCCTCAGAAATGGCGCGAGAAGGTACTAAATGTACTATAACTTCACAAATTTATGCGTTTCCTTGCCAATTTGTAGAGAATACATACCGCTTGGAAGATGTGCCACAGAAATACCTTGCTGTACTGCGCTAGATATTTTACTTTCCATGAGTAATTTTCCTGCTAAGTCGTAGAGATAAAGGCTGGTATTTTCAAGATATCCTCCTTTCACCTGAATTTCTAATTTGCCTTGTACAGGGTTAGGATAAATCATAAAAGCCTCATTTTTAGGTAGTTCAATGGAAACAGTATTATCCTCAATATAACCAATTCCATTCAAATTGTTGTTCATTCCTGCGGTAAACGCACCACCTATATACAATCTTTTATTGTGAAAACGTAGTGCATAAACAGCCTGATTCAGCAAATCCATTCCTTCACAACTATAATTTGTTCCCCATTTCTGCATTTTCACTAAATTTGAACCATAAGTGCCCATCATCGGTTGATAAGAAAAATCCCCTCCTACATACAAGTTCACATCTTCCACATTTTCAAAGCTATAAATCGCAGAACCTATAAGTGGAACTTGCGTAGTGCGCCATTGATTATTGGTAAAATACCAAACATAACCTGTATCAAGGGGCGGATTGCCAGGACCTACGCCTATGAAATCGCCTCCTATATAGATTTCATTTTGCAAGTGATTGATTGCATAAACAGAAAAATCTACTCCATTGTCCATAGCGATGACATTTGTACCATCAAATTTTGTAATGTTATTTTGAGTTTGTCCATTTACGGTATTAAACGCACCACCTACATACAAATCGTTGTTGAAAACATGAAGTTTTTGCACTGTTCCATCAGTGGTTAGAATGGATACCCACGCAGTCCCGTCCCACTTTTTCACGCCAAAATTTCCTGCTGCATATAATTCATTTTTGTAATATTCCAAATCATAAACAGTGCTTTCCAACGTTCCCATTTGTTGGATTCCTGAGCCATTAGGCGCAAGTTGAATTACATTTGAAACAGGCATTGTGTTCACGCTGGTTAAATTTCCCGCAATGACAGGATAATTGTTATAAAACTCGATGGCATTCACTTCGCCCACAACTTGCGCTTCTGCAAACCAATCATAGCCTGCTACGCCCGAAAAATAAGCCGAAACGCCCGAAGAAAATGTTCCTACTACGTGGATTTCATCTGTACCAAAAATACCGGGAATAATGTCTTTTACCGGACCACCTACGCCCATTTGCATGGCATTTGTTGGTTGTGTAGGAGGATAACCCGGTTGAATCCACGCGAGTTCTGCAAGTGAAAAACCATATTCTTTTGCCCAGTCCAAAAGTGCCTCGCTTTTAATTTCATAGACATACTTAAAATTTTGGTTTTCAGCAATTTGTCTTGAAATAGGCTCAAAGCCTGTCGCTTTCACCAAATAACCTACTGCACAAAAAGTATTGAATTTGTCAATGAAAACAGGGTTTCGATAAGGCAAATACACATTTTTAGGAAATTGCCCTTTTTGCCAATATCCGTTTAGTTCATTCAGCGCAATTTGGCGGTTTTTACGCTGATTTTCAGTAAGATGCGAAACATTTCTTTGGCGTAAGGTTTGCTCTACATACTTCAAATGTGTTTGAATAGCGGCAATTTCTTCCAAAACGGGAGCCTTCGTAAAAACTTCTTGCGGTACGTCTGTTTGTTTGTGCCATTGTACGTTTACTTCGGCAAGTTTTTGGTACAAATTGGTGTAAGATTTGGCGGTTGTCATTTGACACACTGCGCACATCAAAAGCAAGTAAATAATAATTCTGTTTGTCATAAGCTCAAACAATGAAATGGTAAAATGATAAGAATAAAGAGATTAGTTTGTTAATGCTTTTTTTGAAAAAAGAAATAGCATTAATTCGTATCTTATAGACGTTATTTGAATGGGGCTTGCTGCATAAATGCGGTTGTATGGTTTGAAATTGCGTGTGAACGGTTATTTTAACGAAGTGAATGGTTGATTAAGCATTACGTAGATAGAATAACCATTTTAGCTAAAAATTATGCTGCTCGTTCGCGCGAACAAGCAGCATTTAGGCAATAAAAGTTAGGCTTAAAATAATCATAACATGATTGCTAATATTACATAAAGTAAAATGGCTGTAGATACCGCACCTGATATAACAGCCGTCCAACTAAATCCTTTCCCTCTCCACTTTTCAGGGTTTTGACCAAATTTTGCCAAGCTAAAAAGCCCCAAAATTAAGGCAACAGGTCCTGCATAAATGAAGAACAAACTAATGATGAAGCCTATTAAGCCAATAGGTTCTATTGCTGGACCTTGATTTGAAGAAGTTGAAGATGACTTGGGTGTTTGTGGCAACAAATCGTGCATGATTTCCTTTTTGCCATCGGTATATTTGATGCTAAAAATTTCGCGTTTATCTATTAAAACTACGCGCTTATCGGTGCTATCACATGGGTAATAAACCACATCTTGTGGATTAATTTCCACTACTTTACCATTGAGTTCCAAGCCATTCAGCAAGGTAATAATATCACAATCGGCAGGAAGTATGCGATTGAGAGTATTTGCTTGACTGGAAAGCGAAAAGAGTAAAAAGAGGAGCAAAAATAGTTTATTCATACTATTGAAAAATTAAAAGTTGCCAATTCCCAATAAAGGCTGCACATTCGCATCAAAAATGAATTTTACGCCTTCTGATAAGACGTTTACTTCACTCAATTTCGCTGCATGAATCTGCACATCAAGGTTAATATATTTGTTCACTTGATAATTGTCCAACAATTCTACCAGTTTTTGTGTCTGCAATTTTAGTTGAAAAGAAAGGGTATGTTCCAACATTTTCTTGACACTACTGATTAAAGATCTGTGATTGACCCACCAATAAGTATTGACTGCCAAGCTATCACTTTTCAATTTTATATCAAAAGGCTTAAATTCAATTTCTTGATTTTCAAGCGGAACAATGTCAAAACGAGCCGTGATATTCATTTCTGTTTCGCCTAAGACTTTCAATTCTGTTTGCAAAAGTAACTGTGCAACAATAACTTCATTTTCTTCGCTAAAATCTGCACGCACGATACTCACCTTTTTCAGCCACTCATTTTGTGTATCAAAACTACGCCCTTCTGCTAACTTTTTCAAGGCTTGAAAACTCGCTTTTGCCGATAAATGCAAATCAGACTTTTCGGGAAGTTTTGCTACGGGTTCAAAATTAGGTAAGGGCATAAGTGGGCTTGCAGTGGGCTGCTCACCGATAAAAATTTCGGGAAATAAAGGCACTGAAACAATCGCAGACAAATATCCTCCTTCGCACTGAATTGGGGTAGCATAAATGGGACTAGGATTGGGGTTAAAATGCGCCCAAATGTTAAAACTCTCCTCCAATTGCAAGGGAGTTTGAATAAAATCCCAACCCAATTTCACATATTGTTCTGCTCGTAAATCTTCTTTTAAATACTTGTCAATCAGTTTTGTAACTTTCCGAATTTGGTCATCAATTACCCATTGTAATGCAGAAGCAAGGCTGATTTTGGTCAAGCCAAGGTCTAACTTTGGTTCATTTTCCCACAAACATCGCCCTGTCATTCGCGGCACAAGTTTCCAATTGACGCTCATATCGGGGCGAATTTCGTATTGTGCCACG
>JBJXHA010000732.1:0-9118 GCA_046160275.1 Bacteroidia bacterium
GAGCCGTTCTTGAAAAGCTTTATTCCTGAAATTCAGCAAATTGTGTGGTAAAAGACCTCTTTTGAGCTTATGAAAAAAATCTTCATTTCGGGTGCTTCGCGGGGAATAGGCTTGGCAATTGCGCGTATCTTTTACCAAGCAGGATTTGAAACCATCATTTGCTCTCGAAATCCCCAAAAACTAGCAGAAGCCAAAGCCGAAATGCCTAATTTGCATACCTTTGTTTGCGATATTTCTGATAAAGAAGCCATCAAAAACATGGCAAACTTGATAAATGAGCAGTTTGGAGCTTTAGACATTTTGGTTAATAATGTAGGTCTTTTTGAATTGGGGAATATTCACGAAGGTTCAGAAACCTTATTTGAATTGTTGATGAAAACCAATTTTGAGAGTGCTTATTACCTTACAAAATCGGTTTTACCCTTGATGATTGCACAAAAAAAAGGCACAATTTTCAATATATGCAGCACCTCAAGTATTAAAATCAATGAAAAAGTAGGTTTATATACGGTTTCAAAATATGCATTATTGGGTTTTGCAAAAGTATTGAGGGAGGAGATGAAAGCACATAACATACGGGTTATCAATCTCTTACCTGGATCTACCAAAACAGACTCATGGGAAGGCATACCGATCTCAGAAAACCGTTTGATTCCTAAAGAAGATGTTGCCAAAATCCTCTTTGAAGCCTATCATTTGAGCGATAGAACCGTTGTGGAAGAAATTGTGCTACGCCCTGTTGAGGGAGATGTATAAGAATTAGTATTTTTCAAAAATCAGATGAACATCATAGTAACGGGTGCAAGCAAGGGAATTGGTTATGAAACGGTGTTGGCTTTGAGCAAAGAAAAACAACATCATATCATTGCCATGGCAAGAGATAAAGACCTTCTTTTCTCTTTGCAAGAAACTTGTTTCAAGTTACATCAAACACATATTACTTGCTTCCCCTGTGATATTCGAGAACTTCCTGTAAGCCAATTGCAGGAAGTTCTTGCGCCTTTTGGAAAAATTGATGTGCTGATTAATAATGCAGGTTTACTCATTCAAAAGCCTTTTTTGGAGCTTAGCCTTGAGGATTGGCAAACGAGTTTTGAGGTAAATCTTTTCGGGGCGGCTCGGCTCATCCAAATTTTATTTCCTTATTTACAAAAAAGCGAGGCGGCTCATATTGTAAACAT
The DNA here is from genome assembly GCA_046160275.1 of Bacteroidia bacterium. GTDB lineage: Bacteria > Bacteroidota > Bacteroidia > J057 > J057 > JBJXHA01. The sequence continues at coordinate 1,182 of JBJXHA010000732.1, forward strand.
TGGCAGCATGGGCGGCTTTACCTATAGTCAAAAATTTGAGGGTTTGGCAGCTTATAGCACGAGCAAAGCCGCCCTTGCAAACCTTACTGAATGTTTAGCCGTAGAAATGGCAGCCTTTGGCATCAAATCGAATTGCCTTTGCTTAGGCGCAGTGAATACCGAATTAATGCGGCAAGCCTTCCCTACTTACACCGCTCCGCTTGATGGCAAAGACATAGCACAATTTATCGCTGATTTTGCCCTGAATGGACACAAATATATGAATGGAAAGGTTTTACCTATTTCATTATCAACACCCTAGCAATTAAAGCCCTCTTTTTAGCGAAAATCGAAACCAGCAGTTAGCCCTCCATCAATTACCACATTTTCACCATTCATATAAGTCGTAGAAGGATTTGCTAAAAATGCCACCAAACCCGCAATGTCTTCAGGTTTGCCCATTTTCCCACTAGGAATTTGCTTAAAAACCGCCTCAAAATACGCCTTATTGTATGGGTTAATTTCCGTCATACTTGTAGCAATATATCCCGGAGAAATACTATTGACTGTAATACCAAAGCCACCCCATTCTACCGCCAACGATTTTGTATAACCAATCAATGCGTGTTTGCTTGCCGAATAGGTCGAAGAACCTAAGCCGCCCAATTTGCCAAAAATAGAAGAAATATTGATAATTCTACCAAAACCCTGCGCCTGCATTTCGGGCAAAAGGCTACGGCAAAATAGAAACGCGCTTTTTACATTCGTATTAAAAACAGCATCCCATTCCGCTTCCGAAACCTCATTTGCCTTGTGAAAAGGACCGCCCCACCCCGCATTATTCACCAAAGTAAGCGGCAATTCGCCTTCATCTTCTTTTATTTTTTGCAAAGTTTGCGCAACAGCATTTGCATTTGAAACATCACAGAGGTAATAATTCGCGCTTCCTCCTTGGACAAGGATTTCTCCCTTTACCGCTTTTAATTTTTCTTCATTCCGCGCAATTAATAAGGTATGATAGCCTTCTTGCGCCAATTTTAGCGCGATAGCAGCCCCAATTCCTTGACTTGCGCCTGTAATAATTGCTTTTCGATTTGGCATAATTAATAAAATATATGATGTTCTATTGAAAAAGTTCCGAACTCTTGAAAGAATTCGGAACTTTTTCGTTTTTTATAATTAATAAGAATACATTTTCGATTTACACTTTGTTTTTGAATGCGTCTAGCACAGCGAACAACTTGTGATTTTTTTCATACGGTTCGGTAGTTCCTTTTAGTGCCATTGCCGTTATGTCGGCTAAGCCTAACAAAGCTCCTAAACCCATGAAAAAATTGAGTAAGGTATATTGCAAAGCAACCGAAAGTTTAGCACCTAACACAATTCTATGCAAACCACACGCAAAAATAAGCAATAAACTTGCGAACAAATACGTTTTATCATCAGTAGGAGCAGAAATAGGCTCACTTGCAAGTGGTTTATTTTCAAGCAATTGGCTTTTTTGCTGAATATGTTGTTGCTTCACTTGCCATTTTAAATCCTGCCTAATTTTTGACTTTGATACGCTTTGCATCTCACAAGCTTGAATCACAGTACTTTTAGCTGGATTTTCTATGCAACCCGCCAAAACGTGAGGCATAGTACTTAGTAGGAAAAAAAGCCCGAAGAACAGCGTATATATTTTGCTCATAATTCCCGACCGCATTTAGTATATATAAAAGAATTTCTTACAAAGATAAATAAAAGAGAGATAAAATGCAAGACTTTTTTATGGAAATTTGCAATATCTTTCTTAGTATGAATGACTTGCGGCAAAGATAGGTAACTATTCAAAAAAAACAATGCCCAATATATTCATAATTTCCCTGTAAAAATCCTATCTTTGCACACAAATTAGTGCAAAAATATGAAATATCTTTCTTCTCATATTATATTCGTAAGCGTATTAGCTTTGTTATCTTGGGGCTGCGAAGGTTTTTTTGGTAAGAAAACGGATACCGAATTTCTCGATGTTCCGCAATATAATGACCGTACTGTTGCTTATGTGCCGATACAACCTGTGCTCCAAGGCTTTGGCAATCCCATAGATATTATTGCAGGTTGGGACGAGCTAATGTATGTGGTGGATTCAGCAAGTTCAGAAATTATTTCGCTTGACCAAGCAGGGCGCGAACTTGCGCGTTTTAAAGTGCCTGGCTTACAAGCAATTGCCCAAGATAGGAGCTTAGATTTGTTGGCGGCAGGGACAAAAGACACGACTATTTCTGGTACAAAGTATTCTCTTCCTGCCATTTACCGCATTGACCAAAATAAATCAGGCGTATATGGCTTAAAAAATGCAAAAATTGTGCGTACAAGCGTACACCCCTTTTGTTTTAATCCTGCCTCTACCCCTACCCTATCTGACCAAAATGTTGTTTTTCAATCTATTGCAGTTTTGGCGGATAATAAATATTATGTAGCACGTCATTACAAAGGTTCAAACACAGCAAGCGGCAATCAAGCTGATGCTGTCGTCATTTTTAACACAAAAGATGCTTTTGAATCTCCTGTTTTTGTGAATACTTCTTTGGGTTTATTGGGAGATTATTTTGTCGCGCCCAAATCCATTGTGAGTTATTGTCAGCCTCCACAAAGCCCAAATGTGAATACAAGAGGTGACTTTTTATTTTGTTCACCTGCCGATTATGTGGTAAAAGTGCAAGGTATTAGCAAAAAAGAATCTGATAATGGAGTAAGTTATGAAATTGCGCAATTTTCGGGAATTGATACCTCCAAAGCTGACCGTTTTTTATACACGCCTTATCGCTTTTCGAATCCAAGTGATGTTACGATTGCAGGTGATGGAACGGGTTATATTTTTGTAACTGATGCAAGTAAAGACTCTGTTTATCAATTTAATGGCAAAGGCTATGAAGGCATAAATCCGCCGCCAGGCTCTACTTCAAGCAAAGCGGTATATGCTTCTTTTGGTGGTACGGGAGAAGGTTTATTACAATTTCGCCGCCCCAGAGCCATTGCTTACGCAAATCAAATTTTATACGTTGCCGATGCAGGAAATCAGCGCATTTTGCGTTTTAAATTGACTACGGATTTTAATTAAATGGAGCAGAAATAATGGAAAAAGGGGCTGTCCAAAAAGATTAATTCACAAAAAATATTATTCATTTTGATTGCCTTTTTTATTATGTTCTACACATAAAGTTCGGAACTCTTCGAAGAGTTCCGAACTTTATAGACAGCCCCTTCACATTTCTCTCTTCCTTTTTTCCTTTAAAATATGCGTCATTTTCCGCTTCTTTTTTTAGGTTTACTTTTGCTTATGGCATTAGGTGATGGCTATCTCAATCAGCCTTTGCCTTGGCTTTTGCAAACAAATGACGCAACCTATTTTCCTTTTTTCACCCAACATGATACTTTTCCGCCCTTAAAAATGCCTTTTTATAAGGTGGAATGGCGCGAGGTTGAGGCAAAAACCAAATTACATAGCCCTTGTAGCTACAAACCGAGCCAAAGTGAAACTCAATCCTTTCATTCGCCTTTAGGAACGCAAACCTTTCAAGATACGAAAGGCAAACAGCAAAATTTACCCCTTCGTTATCGTCATTGGCTTGGGACTGATGAAAATGGGCAAGATGTATTGTCTGGCATTATACATGGTGCAAATATTTCTCTAAAAATCAGCCTACTTTCTATTGTGTTATTAATGATTATTGGGATTTATATGGGAACAATTGCGGGATATTATGGCGATGAGCAGTTAAAATATAGCCTTTGGCAATTGTTATTTGCTACAATAAGTTTAGGACTAGGCTTTTTTTATGGCTTTTATGTTCCTATTTATGCGCTTCAAACGCTTTTTTCTGAACATTCTTTATTGGGTTTGTTGCTGATTTTTGCTATTTTTATCGGAATAGGTTTGGTTACCTATAGCGGCATGAAATTAGCAAAACGCCTTTTTCCCCAAGCCAAAACGTATTCTTTTCCCTTAGATTCGCTCATTCTCAAGCTCATAGAAACAAAAAATGCTTTGCCTGCTCTGTTATGGATAATGATAGCAGGAATGTATTTAAAAGGTTTTTATGCCTTAGTGGGGATTATTGTGTTTATTGGTTGGACAGGTATTGCGCAATTTACAAGGCTTGAAGTGATGAAATTACGGGCGCAAACTTTTGTCGAAGCTGCGCAAGCATTAGGATTGACAGAAATTCGCATTATTACCCACCATATTTTGAGAAATGCCCTGACTCCCGTCATTTCAATTCTTCTTCTTTCCGTTTCAACTATTATCCTACTCGAAAGTAGCCTGGCGTTCCTTAACATCGGTGTAACCGCAGGAGAGGCAACTTGGGGTGGTCTCCTTGAACAAGCCCGCAGAAACAACATTGATAAATGGTGGCTCATTCTTTTTCCTACCCTGATGATTTCCCTAACGGTTATCTCATTGTATCAATTGGCAAAAAGGAAAAAAAGCGGATAACCTTTTAAAACTCCTTATTTCCTTGATTCACATTAAACACAAAAATCCCTAATTCATACCATTTTTTGACCACTTGCAATCTATCATCATAGACACACAATAAATTATATTGGTCTTTGATGTGCTGGGTAAAAATTTCTTGTTTAATGACGCTATCTCTCCGAAAATCTTTGGGAGGACGCATATATAAGGCATCGTAGGCAATGCCGTAATATTGCAACCAATATTCCGTTTTCTCGCGTGCTTCATCGGAACGCCCAGAGATAAGTATAATTTTTCTGCCTTTATTTCTATGAAAATCAACCTGTTCTATTACTATTTCGTTAGGATCGTCAATATCAACTCTATCCCAAGAGTAGGCATCACGTTTACCCATAATTGCCAAAGTGCCATCTAAATCAAAGGCTACAGCATCGGGCAATTCGGGATTATGCGGATAAGGCGTGAATACATCTTCGTAAACAGGGCGGCGCGGCACATTCTGAAATACAAAAGTTTCTTTTAAATGCAAAAAGTCATCGTTCATTTTGAGAATGATGCGCTCCCCTACCTTTTTTTCGCGCAATTTATCGCGTTCTATACATTTTTCGGCAGGAACATCAAAAAGCAAAAACTCTACATCGGCATGAAATTGCACCAATTCCACCATTGCTCTGATGGTTTTCGCTTTCAAATGTGTGTTATCTATAATTACATTTTGGCGACGCATTAAGGCTTTAATAATCACCGTTTGTTGTAATTCGGTAATCATAATTTCCAAATGAGGTTCTACAACTGCTTGATTTTTAAGCATAAAACGAAAATCATCGCGGTTTACTCTTACCGTATTTTCATTTTTTTGAAGATATTCTTTAGCCCAAGTACTTTTGCCGCTTGCGGGTAATCCAATGAGAATGATGACTTTGGGGTTTGTTCCTTGTGATTGATTTGCCATGAAATTGATTGATTGAGCATTTTATAGGGTTCGCAACTTTTTAGAAAGTTGCGAACCCTAGAAAATTTGTGTATTAATTTTGTTTTTTAAGAAAAGCTTCCATTTTTTGCAAGACATCGGGCAGTTTACGCAAAGCGACTTCCTGCTTTAACACATTGCGGTGTTCATTTGCTATCATTCCAAGGTATTTTTTTCCGCCTTCGAGTGAAGACATTACCCCTGTTTTTCCGAATAAAATTGCCCCTTTGCCAATTGTTAAATCTTTGTTTACCCCAACTTGCCCCCACAAAATTACGTCATCTTCTAGGGTAACAACTCCCGCAACGCCAACTTGTGCCGCCAACAAACAGCGTTTTCCAATCACCGTATCATGTCCAATTTGAACCAAATTGTCCAGTTTTGTATATTCACCAATGATTGTGTCACCACTAACTCCTCTGTCAATTGTGCAGTTTGCACCAATATCCACATGATTTTCGATAATAACGCGCCCTTTGGTCAGTAATTTTTCTTTGCTTTCATTTCTACTTTTAAAATAAAAAGCCTCTCCACCAATGACTGTGCCTGCATTAATGCACACAAAATCGCCAATTATACAATGTTCGTTGATGGTTACATTTGGATAAATGATGCAACCCTCCCCTATCTTCGCCTTTGAGCCAATGACAACATTATGCCCAATTTCTGTATTCTTTCCAATGCTTACGTCATTGCCCATTACCACATTTCGCCCCATTTGGACATTTTCGCCTAGTTTGGGTTCGCCACTCACAGCTACCGAAATTCTCGGTTGATAATGTTCTGTCAATAAATTATAAGCTGTAAAAGGTTCGGGGTGTAAAATTAAGGCTTTGCCTTCGGGTGCAATTACTTCTTGGTTAATAATAATGGTTGTTGCGGCTGAGTTCAATGCTTTGTCATAATATTTTGCCACATCAACAAAGGTAACATCACCTTTCTGAACACAATGTATTTCATTAAAACCTTGAATAATATGGTTTGCCTCTCCTATAAAAGTAGTTCCTAATACCGCCGCTGCTTCCGCTAAAGTTGTATGTTTTGTTAGTTTCATTTCTCTAAAAATAAAGGCAAAGATAGCAAAAATAAAAGGAATATAAAACCTAGTGTATATAACCAAAGTGAACGTTGCCTTTATTTGTGAGAACACAAACAAAGGCAACGTTCGAGCACACCTAATGACTTTCTAAGAAATAAAAGCGTTAAAGGTTTATTAAAACAACAATACCCCAACTCCTACTTTCGCAACAAAAAAGTTTGCCATTCTTACCTTTTCGTTCACAGCAGAAGTGTTGTATTCGAGTAAATCCTCCTCGTCTTTGTATTCATCAAATTCTTCGTAATCCCTAAAGTTGATAAAAGAAGGTTTTAAAGTACTAATGTTCAAACCTACTGAATAATCTAAGGTTACTTTGTGCCATAACACACTGCGAGAACCAAAGAGTAGGCTCAAGTAATTGCGGTTCTTGCCTGTCGGTAACGTATAATTTGCTAAAGTTGTTTCGGGAAGTTCGCCTGTTTTTATGCCAAAACTTCGGCATAATCCCAAAGCAAGGTAGGGACCTACCGGTGCCAAAGCCCATGAATTTGAACGAACAAAATAAAAACGGTAGCTTAGTCCAATGTGTTGAAAACTAACACGAAGTGCTTCGGGACTTGCAATATAATAAGAAGAATTTACATCGTACTGAGTAGGAATAGCAAAAGTTGCCTTATGTGATGCAAAATGATAATCCAAGCAAACTGCCCCTTTTCGCCCTGTTGCATACTCTACATGAATACCCGGTGTAATCATAAAGGTTGTTTTTCCTTTAAAAACAATTTTGCCATAGCCCCAATTATGAGTAGCTACTTGTGGTTGAATTTCTACCAAAAAACGCTTTCCTAAATAACCTGAAACTTGGGCAGGCAGGCAAGTAAAAATCAAAGAAAGTATGCAAAAAAAGAAATATTTCATAATGAATAAATTATTATAATAGACTTATACTAAAAACGGGATAAATATTTTTTAGCGTTTTTTCGTTTTCGGCACGAGCGATAACGCTTTTTGCCGAAACAAAAGAAAATTTATCTCAAACAAAGGCTTTTTTGAGCCTTACTAGACCTAAAAAGTTATTTACTTACTTTTATTTGACGCAAAGCATCATAGAGTTGAGAGTAAAGCACCATGTCGTTGGTCTTTTTGGCAAACACTTTTCGTTTCAAAGGGTAAGTCCTTCCCGTCTTAACATCATACAAAGTGGCATACATGGCTGTATAATATTGAGGCGAAGCAATATCTCTGATGATAGAAGGGAGGATAAAAGGCGTAATAAGAAATGTGCTTAGATGAGAAATGATATTTTTGGGTAGGCGACTTTTTCCTTTTACCTCAATCACATCTAACCATAGGAAATAACGCGTATCGTGTTTTTTGGCAATTTCATTGATACGCGCTTGTTGCGAACCGATACCTAAACCTTTGGTACTTGCTTGTTCTGAAGCCCATTCTGATAGCAAGGTTACTTCATTAAATTTGTCGGTGTC
>JBJXHA010000733.1:0-4552 GCA_046160275.1 Bacteroidia bacterium
AAATCTGTTTTTTTTTATACGGAAACTAATTTTTGTATAAAATATCAAGCAAAATACCTAACTTCGCAACGAATTAACGGAAAGAAAGAAGAATCAGTTTTTCTACAAAAAACGTAACATTCATTATGTTATCAAGCTTTTCATTCTACACAATGCCTAAATCTTTCAGGCGATTTGCTTATAAATAAGCAATAGCCCGTATTTAATTTGTGTGATTCAATCGGCTCGATTCATAATTTAAAACGATTATTCATTATTCACTATTAATTATTCATTACTGACAAGGATATGCTAATAGATATTATCGTTCCAAGCCCAGGTGAGTCTGTTACAGAGGTTCAAATTGAAACTTGGCTCGTTGCAGATGGCAGTTATGTAGAAATGGATGCCGAACTCGCAGAAATTGCTTCGGATAAAGCAACTTTGACCCTTAATGCAGCGGCGGCAGGGAAAGTGCAAATTTTGGTAGCTGCTGGCGAAACAGTTCAAGTAGGACAAGTAGTTGCCAAAATTGACAAATCGGCTGCGGCAGGAGAATCACAAACGGCGACACCTGCGCCAAAAGTAGAAACCCCTAAAAATGAGCCTGTTACTTTGTCACAAACGGTAGAAAAATTGGCAAATCCTGCGGCAGAAAAAATGATGCGTGAGCAAAACGTAAATGCGGCACAAGTGGAAGGCAGTGGCAGAGATGGGCGAATTACCAAAACAGATGTTGTAAATCACTTGATTACGCCTAAAACGGAAACACCTGCGCCTAAAGTGGAAGTGAAAACGGAAGCTCCTGCAACTGTGAACGTTTCGAGTGATGCTCGTGGACAAAGGCGCGTGAAAATGACCACTTTACGCCGTAAAATTGCAGAAAGATTGGTGTCTGTGAAAAATGAAACCGCAATGCTAACTACTTTTAATGAGGTAGATATGCAAGCAGTGATGGATTTACGAGCAAAATATAAAGATAAATTTAAAGAAACGCATGGAGTCGGTTTAGGATTTATGTCCTTTTTTGCCAAAGCCTGTGCCATGGCTCTTAAAGAATTTCCTGCGGTAAATGCGCAACTTGATGGAAATGAAATTGTGTACCATGATTATGTGGATATGGGAATTGCGGTGAGTACCGAGAAAGGATTAGTTGTGCCTGTCATTCGCAGTACGGAAGGTATGACGATGGCGCAAATTGAAAAAGCGGTTTTAAATTTTGGTTTGAAAGCGCGTGATGGCAAAATTACCATTGATGATATGCAAGGCGGCACTTTCACCATTACAAATGGCGGTGTTTTCGGCTCAATGCTTTCGACTCCTATCCTTAATCCGCCGCAAGTAGCGATTTTAGGAATGCACAATATCGTGCAACGTCCTGTTGCGATTAATGGAGAGGTGAAAATTCGTCCAATTATGTACGTAGCCCTTTCTTATGACCATAGAATTATTGATGGCAAAGAGGCGGTAAGTTTTTTGGTAAGGGTAAAAGAAAGAATCGAAGACCCAAGCCGTTTGTTGTTAGAAATATAAAGTTTAAGCAAAACGTTCAGAATTCTTCGCAGAGTTCTGAACGTTTTACAATTTCCCCTCTTTTTATTCAGATGAAAACATTGATTTTGTGCCGACACGCAAAGGCAGATTACCCTGCAGATACTTTAGATTTTGACCGCCCACTCAAAGAACGGGGGAAAAAAGATGCAACGCAACTCGGCAAATTGCTAGAGAGTCAAGGCTTTATGCCCGATTTAATCGTAAGTTCTCCAGCAAATCGCGCACTTACTACGGCAAAAATTGTGGCGAAGGAAATTGGTTACACACAAGAAATCGTAGAAAATCCCAAAATTTATTCTGCAAGTGTAGGCGAATTGGTTGATATTATTCAAGCCTTACCTAAAACGGCAGAAACGGTCATGATTTTTGGGCATAATGACACCATGAGCGAAACCGTTCGCTTTTTACTACAAATGCAAAGCTTTTTTGAAATGCCCACCTGCGCAATGGCTTGCCTAGAAAACAGCTTTTCCGACTGGCAATTTACCCGCCGCTATGCCGCCCGCCTAAGATGGGTGCTCGTGCCGCGTTGGGTGAGGAAAATGGAGGAGTGATTTGTCAGTTTATAGTTTTCATTCACAAACGACAAGTTCAACAAAACAATGAAGGACTTCTTTATTTCATTTTAGTATTACTTAATATTTTGCAACAACTCTGATTTAGATTGTACCCCTATTAAACGTTTACGCTCTTTACTTTTGTCTAATATTAGCGTGGTTGGGGTAATTTGAATATTGTATTTTTGAAACAACTCAGGATTTTGTTCAATATTTACAACTCTAACCTCAACATTTGCTCCTAATTCAGGTAACCCATTTTTTACAGTATTGAGGTAATTAAGGCTAGGCGTACAATTATTGCTTGCAAATATGACCATTACAGGCTTTGCCATGCCCAATTCTGTGTTGTAGTTTTCATCTTCTAATAACTTCAATCCCTTCGTTTCAATACGCCCTTTTTGTTGCTTTGTTAGTTGATTGTGAAATTGGTTGTGTTGAGAGTGTTCCGCAAAATTATTCAGGTTATTATTGCTAAATGGGCGAACTGGATTAGGTCCACCGCCAGGAACAGGATTCTCAGAAGGCACATTTATCATTGGATTGCAACCTCTTTCTGGGTCGGGAGTAGCATTCGGGCCACAAGGGTCAGCAAAAGGAGATGGAATAGTTAAATCTGTAGGCTTTTTGCACTCTCCATTGGCATTTAATCCATCAATCCCTGTTAGCCAAATCATTTTTTTCTTTTCACAGGCTTTTTCTCTTGCTTCCGCTTCCGACATTTTATTACCACATCCAAAATACAAATCCCCATCAGGAGTAGGTTGTGCTACCCGAATATCACCTGCACATTTATTCCAAAAACGTACAAACTCTATGCAACTAAATGATTGCCAACCCGATTGCTCACACTCTGCTTTTTGCCTTGCCCAAGCAGCTTTCATCGCAGCGCACTTTCCACCATTACCGTCTGGGTTAGGTTTGGAAGGGGTACTACCTCCTGCGGGCGGTGGCGTAGGGGCTGGCGGTGGTGGACTTGGAGTGCAGGTACCATCGCCCGCTTTTTTAGCACAATCTACATCATCGGCAGCCTTCTTCATATCGGCTGGAGGTACTGCATTGTCAGGAGCGGGCGCATCTTTCCAATCTGTAGCACCTTCGCAATTACTTACGCATGAAGATTGCTGATATTTACATTGTACGGTATTTCCTTCTCCATCAAAACTACAAGTTTGGCGCGTTGTTTTTCCATTACTTCCCATGTACTGCGCTTGAACCACATATCCCCCACCGCGCCTATCCGACACTTTTACATCTAAATCCTCATAATGCACGATATAATCTCCCACCCCTGTTTTATAGACATCTACCTTATTGCCCCCATCAGTAGTAAACGAGGCGATTTTATTATCCTCTGATAAATTACCATAAACAGAAGTAACACCATCTATTACACCTAAGATAGTACCTAATTTTTCTAAAAATGCCAATGCTCCTCCCGCTGCTACAGGGTTCATAATCATTGAATTGCCTCCATCTCTGCAATTTGCCACCATTGCATCCATTGTCTTTACTGCGTTATCAATCAAGCCTTTATTGGGTGAGCTGCCTAAACTTGGGTTGCCACCTGCACCACCACTACTTCCGCCTCCCCCATTTATTCCTCCTAATGAAGCTTTTGAACACGCGTCATCTACTCTACTTTTGAAACTATTATTAGCCATATTTCCCATTCCTGCTGTGGGGATATTGCCCTTGTTGAAATTGCCTACGCTTATATTTTTCTTTTTAGTAACCTTACTCATATCTGAAAGTGTGAATCCATTCCCTGAAACGCCCAATAAACCTCCAGCACATTGAACCATCACATCACCTTGAAGCCCCATTTCGTCCCAAGCCTTTTGCATTGCCGACAAAATATCCGCAATTTGGGTTTCACTAAAACCCTCTGCTGCTAAATCTCTGACAAATTCATCTACCGTTTTGCACTCCAAATTTTCGGCTTGGTCATAAATACAAATTCGCTTAAACTTTAAAGAATTGGAGGAATTACCCTTCACCAATTTTTTATTCAACAAGTCAAATTGAGAAATAAGGCGATTATCTTGATACCATTCAGCGTTAAACAAAATGTTATCACGATATGAATAGGTCGCTTTGGGCTTACCATTTTTCATATAATACTTAACCTGTCCATTCATTTGCCCATTTTGGTAAGTCCACTCTGCTGCCTTTTTGCCATTGTCATAATATTTGCTAAATAAACCAACCATCACACCCTCTTGATAAGTGTTTTCGGTTTTTAGCTTTCCATTTGGGTAAAATTGTTTCCAAATGCCATTTGCTTTACCCTTGATATACGCGCCTTGTAGGGCAGGTGTGCCATCGGCATAAAAGGTTTTTACCTCGCCATCGGGAACGAAATTCTTGTTCAGAACGTTACCCTCTATTTCCACTTTCATACCCTCTACCGTATAAGTCTTTTTCATTTTCTGACTCCATAAAAGGGTAGGAACAAGCAG
>JBJXHA010000734.1:0-3567 GCA_046160275.1 Bacteroidia bacterium
GTATCGGCGCAAAAACGAAGTTTTTGCCAATGGTGGGCAGCTGAAGCAGCCCGTACAACAAGCGATTTTTTTAGTGCTATTAATTTAGTGAAATTAATAGGTACGAGCGCGTAAAAAATGAAGAGGATAATTTAGAATTGAATATTTGATTATCAAATACTTAATATTACTATTTACTATTCCCTACTTAAGCCTTATTTTCTGTCGTTTTTTGTTAGACTGGCATGATTCCCTTGGTATAAATATCAATCAAAGAAAGCATTCCTTGTGAAAGAGGTAGGGGCTTTGCCTGTATTTCTACTTGGATAGCTGTCGAGCTTTTTCTGTCGGTTCTCATTTTACTTTCGCTGTCCTCTTGTGTGTCAGCTTGTCCTACGCCGCCTAATAAGTTGACCTTGGTTTTGCCTGACTCACTCTTTTCTTCTACAAATTGGCTCGTAACTTCAAAGTTAAATTTTAAGCTCACGTTATCTATGCCCAAGATATTGACAGGAAGTAGGGTGAGTAAGGGAAGATTAAAATGAGCATTTACTTGTTCAATTGCTCCCTCCCCTGTAAGATAAGAGCGTGTAAGCACCATTTTCAACATAATAGGTTCATACGTACCTTCTTTCTTGGTAAAGCAAGTTGCCATAAAAGCCTTTGCCTGCTCTTTCGACATAGCGGCTTGTGCCTTAGCAATAGAAAGCATAGACGCTCCCATAAAATCCCCTATGGAAATACCCGTTGCATCATATTGATTATCGGGTGTATTATTTTGATTGGTTGGCATAAATTTTTACATTGACTGAAATTTTGGCAAATATATAGAAAATTGGTGAATGGCAAATAAAAAGAAAAAAATAATTAAGGATGAAATATACTTGGCTTTTGGGTGGATAATTTGTGTAAACTATAGTTGTCACTAATAACGATTGGTTTACCCTCTTACAAACAATGATCACTCATCGTTTGTGGGCACTTCACTCGGCGGAATAGCTTCGCTAAATGCGCCAATGATGGCGTTTATCCCTTTGGGTAGGGGAGCTTCGCCTAAAGTCATCGTATAATGTGCTGTTTCGCGCTCAGCGAACTTCGGCATCTCTGGAGCATTAGACTTAGCTTTAGCTGGGGGCGTAGTTTCTACGCTTAAGTTATCTTCCTCTTTACTAATTACTAATTCTTCCTTCTCCTCCACTTCTTTTGGAAGCGTTTCCCTACTTAGTCTTTTGAGAAAGGTGGAGAAATTGAGCCAAAGTGTTGAGAACATACCCAAAAGTTATTGGAGTGTTAGTGAAAAAGGTATCAGTCATCAATAAGCAACGGATAGCTTTGATGAGGTTTTGTTACCTAAACTTGCTTTCGCACTTGTGCAACAAAACCTCATCAAAATCGAAGGAAATAAATTTATAATTTAGAACTTTAATTAGTTAGCACCAGTAAGTAGTTAGCTATATTTAAATGACAATTTTCTAACTTATCATTTTGAAAAGAAATTAATTTTAAGAAATTGATTACCAATAGAATAACTCAAATTTCTTTTAAAACAAAAAGTGTCAGTTATTTGTGGTTTACTACTTTACAGGCTTTTCTCCAGCCTTTTGACTAGTCTGCGCGAGCGTAATAGGCTCAATTGCTTTAGAAAATGCATCAATGATAATATTAATCCCTTTAGGTAAAGGTAACTGTCCTGCGTGTACATTTACCGTATATTTGGCAGAGTTGCTTTTTTCGTAATGAGATTTATTGGTGTTTCTCTCCGTACTATCCTTGCTTACAGAGCCTTTTACCGAAGCCGAAAAACACCCGTAGCCTAATTTCGCCTCAAATGAACCTTCTGTTTTCAGAGTATCCGTTTTCTCTTGGCTTTGCTCCTCCGAAAAACTTGATTTTACTTCCATTTCAAAACTAATATCCACAGTTTCTACTGCCAAAGAATTAAGCGGAATAATTGTCAACATAGGCAGGTTAAAAACAGTCTTAAACTCTGTAACGGTGACTGCACCTCCATCTTCTGTGGGTGGGGTTAACGCAGCTCTTGTAAGTTCCATTTTGAGCATAATTGGCTCATAAGTAGTTTCTTTTTTTACCGTATCCTCTTTTTTGGTAAAACAAGTAGTCATCATAAAATTTGCTTGATTCAGCCCCATTGCAGCATTTGCATTTGCTGCTGCGTGTAAGGGAGCTCCTATTAGCGCGTCCATCGGCAAACCCGAAAACTGCTGCGCCATGGATACTAATTCTTTTTCTGCTGGCATAATAATATAGTCTAAGAATAATATTGGGAATATGCCTACTCTATTTATTCCCTTTCGGTCATAAATATCGCAAATAAATTCTACCTTTGCATTGCATTAATCAGGATAAAATGAAAACATTCGATTTAGATAGAAAGTCATACGATAAATACTATCAGAAGTATAAAACGGAATCGGTTCGTAAGCGGCTTCGTTGCGTATTGTCAGCGAGCGCAGGTCATAGCTATTTAAGTATAGCTAAATCGGAAAAGATACACAATCAAAGTGTAAGTAAATACGTAAAACTGTACGCAATCGGGGGATTTAAGGCATTGTGTGAAACGACCAAGCGTAGCAGAAAGAGCCGCTTAACGGATATGGAAGCGCAAGCCTTTAAGGCTGTGTTGTTAAGCAGTCGTCCGTTTGAGCATGGACTTGAAGGGAACATTTGGACTGGCGAGATTATGTGTTTGTATCTAAAAAAGGTTTATGATGTTGAGTATAAAAAGGGGATTTATGATTTGCTAGAACGGCTGAACCTTAGTCATCAGAAAGCCCATGCCGATTATGGGAATGCAGATGCAGAGGCACAAAAATCGTTCTATATGTTATTGGAAAACAAGCTGTTAATGGCAGATGAAAAAACTGCAGTACTGAAATATGATGAGTTTTCAATTTGCGAAAAGCCTACTTCCTACTACGGTTGGGCAGAAAAAAACACACGTCCGACTTATCCTACAAACGAAAAAAAAGAGAACGTTGCAATGGATTTTTAGCCGTAGATTTATTCACTTCGGAATGCTTTTTCCAAGCAAATAAGAAGGCTAAATCTGAGCAAGTAGCACAATACTTTGCTGATTTATCGCAACATTTTGAGAAAAAAGGGATTACTAAAATCGAACTCTTTTTAGATAATAACCCGACTCATAAAAAGAAAATGCAAGATATTTACCAAGAATTAGCGGCAGATTTTACCTGCAAAATTAGCTTCCATTTTATTGCGCCTTATTCGCCTAAACTTAATTTGGTAGAGTACATTATTCATAAAATACGACAAAATATTTGCCATCATGCCGATGCTAAAAAAGATATTGAGGTGTTCAAAAACGAAATTCAACAACTTTGTCTATCTGGCAAATTAACCAATAACGAACAGATTATAAATACTTTACAACATATTCAAGACATTATACTTGACTTCTGATTTTTAAACCCGAAAGGGAATAAATGTTTCATTTCGGTAAAAAGTTAAAAATTATATCCTAATTTAAAAGCAAGCCAAGAATGTACCCACTTGCCGTATGTTATATCAATACCGACAACAGGGTTCCCTTCATAGACGATGATTTTA
>JBJXHA010000735.1:0-11721 GCA_046160275.1 Bacteroidia bacterium
CAGGAAAACTATTAATGGAGATAGATTCCCCAATTAAAGGCGGTATTAATGACAGTGATGCTACTTTCTCTTTAGATGGGAAACAAGTAGCCACAACTATTAATAATATCATAAAAATTTGGGATATAAGTAGTGGCAAAGCCCTGTTGAACTATACATTAATTCATCCGTTAGCACGTAAAAAAATACAATTTTCGCCTGATGGGAAAATATTATTAGCTTATTCCGAGTCAATGGCTATCATTCCAATTTGGTACTTTGCGAGCAAAGATACTACTCATTACAACCGAATTCCAACAACTAGTATTCAGTATGATGGAGGTGGTGTTTTAACCAAGGCTGTATTTTCTTCTGATAGCAAAAACATACTTACTGCGAGGGAACACGAAATAGATTTGTGGTATGTAGGCTTACATAAATTCCTATTGGAAGTTGCTCATTTAGACATAAATGCCAAAGCAAAGTTTCAAGTAATGGAAAAAGGAATAGAAATTCATATAACAGAGGCAAACAAAGTGCTACTCAGTTTTGAGGATATTTTAAAAGAAATGGATAAACGGCATATAGACGACCTCTCACTCGAAGAAAAAGCAAAATACGGCATTAAATAATTAATATTTTATTATGAAAAAAGAACTTTTATTAATCATTGGCTTTTGTTGTGGTTTGTTGAGTTGTGGTGGCAACTCCGAATCTGAGAAAAAGGACATAAGTGCAGAAGTCGCCCATACAATTGCGGGTAATAGTGGGGAGAGGGAAGCATCAACACAACCTATAAGCCGACCAGATGCACAAATAATTGATACAATTATATCACCGCCACCACCACCGCCACCACCAACAACAACAACAACAATAACGCCAACACCACTACCAAATCCCCAAACGATTTTTGATTGGTGGAAAGGTTTAGGTGCTGAGTGGCAACAAGTTTTGATGCAGCAAAATAATAAGATAGACCTCAAAGATAGGCATTGGAAAACGCTATTTGAGAAGGGCTATAAGGTGGTGAGTCCTTCTGAAATAGGCAAAGAAGAAGATGCGAAAAAATTAAAAACAAGTTTATATCAGGCTAATTTTTTGGTCGTTCGGGATATAAAGGATTTTTCTGTTTTGAGCCAAAAAACGGAAGTTTGGCAGTTGCTATCAAATGTAAAGACTTTGTATATAGAGAATTGTGGTATTAAAAACGATAACTATTTTCAGGCTAATCTCCCAAATATTCACAGCATTTACTTCAAAGATTGCAATTTTGAAGGTATCCCTCAAAATTTAATTACAAATTGTGATTCTATGTATTTTGAAGGAGGCAGATTTTCATATACTTTTTGGGATAATATCAGAAAGGGAAAGCAGATAAAAACACTTAACTTTTCTAAGCCTATTGAAAATGGAGACATAAAAAAACTTTCAGAAATGAAGTTGAATCGTTTGTGTTTGGAACAGGATTGGGCTAACCCTATAGATTATGTTGATTTTTATGAAAAAAATCCGAATATACAGTTAAGAAATAAGGGGAAAGAAATACTAAACGAGCAACAGGAAGCCTGGCTACGATTACCGAAAATATGGCGAGAAGCTTTAACAATCCAAAAGTTACCCGTTGAGAGAGAGATAAAAAGCACTGTAAGTCTTAGATTTGATAATGTTCCTGATATAAATGGGAGTGATTGGGGGAAATTTATAAAAGATACGAAGCCCTCTATTAAAACGCTAACGCTTGAAAACGCAAGAGAGATAGAAAACTTCGTTTGCCTTCCCGTTGAAACCTTGGAATTAACAAATTGTCGATGGACAAAGAAAAATTGGGAGCAACTCCAACAATGGGCAAGTGTAAAAACAATAAAGATAATAGGTTTGTCTGGAAAGACAGATTATACTTATTTCAGTGCGCCTAGGGCTAATTTAAGCGGTAAAAAGATATACTTTGATAAAATCATTGGCAGTCCCGATCCTAAAGATGAATTAGTAAAGTTTGCGAAAAGGTCAATGTGTGAGATTTATGAAAATGGCAAAAAATTAGAAGAGATAGTCCTTTCCCCTAGAGCTACTGACCCCAAAGATAAAAGCGATTGGGGTAGCCCAAGAGATAATTTGTCCCCTCGTCCAACAGGAGTGAATAGTAATGATCCAGCTAAAAAGAAATAAAGGCATTTTTTCATGATCCATATAAAATGAAGCAACTATACACGATAATTCTCTTTCTGTGTGCGATAAGCCTGCTGCAAGCGCAAAACGACTGTCCTGCAGCAGGCAACCGCATGCTTAAAGAAGCGAAACAGGCTCGCAAAGACAGCCTATACGAAAAAGCTATCAACAAAGCTACCTCCGCTCGAAACTGCGACCTTAACTTAGCCTCGCAAGCTGATGCTTTGATTTTGGAGATATTTAAGGATATTGATATGCAGAAAAGGACGGCTATTAAAGAGCAAAAACGCGCAAATGAAAATGAACAAAAAGCGAATGATGAAAAAAACAAAGCTCTTTCAGCAGCTATGACCTTAGAGTCGCAATTGGCATACAATAAAGATTACAACAAATCCTTCTACTATGCACAACATGCTTGGCAAAAAGACCAAAATAATGTAAATGTGCAAAAACTTCTGTATAGAGTTGCTTATACACAAAATCAAGCCTTGCCTGCGAAAACAATTTACCAAATTGAAACACGGGCTGATATTTCAAAAATTTGTGTATCCCCTAATAACCAATATATCGCTTATTGGGATAGCCAAGGAAACTTGCATATTTTGGACACTCAACTCAATACGCAAGTTATTACAAATCAATTAGGTGACTTAATAGAGCAGCGTATTATGGCAGGAAAGGCAGGTATCGCTGATTTTTCTTTTTCGAGTAATAGTCAGCAACTTTTGGTAGATTTTGAGGATTCGACTCAATTTATTTATTCCATTCAACAAAATAGTGTAGAGGGTGAAGGGCTGACTACATTTGTCTTAGAGGAAGAGTTGGACATGAATGAAAATGAAGTGATTATTGGAGAAGATATCATAGAAGTAGGAATAGATGCTATTAATGGCATAAAAAAAAATCAAAACCACATTCTCGTTTATGGCAAAAAAGGAATTGAAATTTGGAATACCTCATCCTTAACGAAATGCTATCAATTTGCAAAGAATTTGGATATTTCTGCCGCAAATTGGGCAAGTGATGGAAAATCAATTATCAGTGTTGAAAAAATTACAAATATTATCACACGTTGGTATTTATATCCGTATTTATTGGATAACATTCAAGTCAACCGTATTTCTTTTTCTGGTGATAAGAGTAGATGTGTGTTTGTAAATGGGAGGAATAAAGCAATTGTTTGGGATATTTTTCAAGCAAAAGCAATAGATAGTTTACCTGTTTTGGGCAAAAATCTTGAATTTACTTGGGATAAAAAAGGCGAAAACCTATATTATTATGCCGAAGATGATAGTATTTTGTATCAGTTTAGCCTAAAAGAACATAAAAATCAAGAGCTTTGCCGTCTTTCTAAGTCGATAAAATATATAGCGTGGAATCAAACAGAGGATAAATTATTGATTATTGCACAAAGAGAAGATATTTACGTTTGGGAAAAAAGTAGCGGCAAATATTATCATTTGAACGAGAATAGTCAGTACGCATCTTGGCAACATGGAGCAGATAATATTTTTCTAATTAGTAATAGTTTTATTTATAAATTAATAAAAACGGTTTCCACGAAAGAAGATAGTGATAGACCATTCTTTATATCTCCATCAAGTGAGGATTTCATAAGCACGAATATAAGCCGCAAACCCAATGAAAACATATTTGCACTTGGGATAAGTAATCATAATCCTATGAAGCCAAACCATGTATCTTTTTATAGTATTCAAGGAGAAAAGGTTATTGTTTTGCCAAGTATAAACTTAAATACTAAATCAGAAATCGAAAAAATAGTGTGGCAGCCACAAGCAGACAAAATAGCACTTGCTATAGAAGGAAAACTAAATGTGATAGATTACCGCATGAAAAAGGTGGTTCTGGATATCGTTTGTGAAAATATTTTGCAAATAGAATGGGGAGTTAATGGTGAAAAAATCCTACTTACGCAAAAAAATGCCATTCAATTATGGGATATAACCACAAAAGAAATGCTCTTAGAATTAACTGATAAAGATAATACTTTTATCTCTGCTACTTTTTCGCCAGACCAAAAAGAAATTTGGGTAACACAGAAAAATCAACTACTTTGCCGCTATAAGTTAGAAATACAAGACATAATTTCTGAAATTACAAAACTTGGTATTGACGACCTCCCCTCCCAAGAAAAAGCAAAATATGGCATTCCTATCAAATAGTTTTCTGTATCCGCTTAAAAATCCGTACTTTTGCACCCGTTTATTAGCATAATCTCATTCGTTATGAAAAAAGTAATTGAGGCTCAAGTAGCAGGGAAACGCGCCCTTATTCGCGTGGATTTTAATGTTCCTTTGGACAAAAATACGCAAGAAGTTACCGATGATAAGCGTATTCGTGAAGCGGCTTCGACCATTCAATATGTGTTAGACCGTGGCGGTTCTGTGGTGTTAATGTCGCATTTGGGTCGCCCGAAAGAGGGTCCTGCGGATAAATATAGCTTGCGTCACACGATTTCGACCATTCAAAAACACGTTAAAGGCGAGATTTTGTTTGCGACAGATTGTATTGGGGAAGAGGCGTTTGAAATGAGTAAAAATTTGCACGGAGGACAAGTACTTTTGTTGGAAAATGTGCGCTTTTATAAAGAAGAGGAAAAAGGAGACCGTGAATTTGCCGAGAAATTGGCAAAACATGGAGATTTATATGTGAATGACGCTTTTGGTACTGCGCATCGTGCGCACGCAAGTACTACGATTGTTGCCGAATTTTTTCCTGAAGCCAGATATGCAGGTTTCTTGCTTTCCAAAGAAATCGAAATGGCAGAAAAAGTACTCTCTCATTCTGAAAAACCTGTAACGGCAATTATGGGAGGTGCGAAAGTTTCGGATAAAATCTTGATTATTGAGCGGTTATTAGATAAAATTGATTATTTGTTGATTGGGGGCGGAATGGCTTATACTTTCTTGCGTGCCAAAGGTCATAATGTGGGGACTTCGTTGGTAGAGGCGGATAAAATTGCGGTGGCAGCTCAATTAATTAAAACGGCACGCGCCAAAAATGTTACGATTCTTACCCCGCTTGATTCGGTGGTGGCAGATAAATTTGCCGAAGATGCAAACACGCAGATTGCACGTAGCTCAGAGATGCCAGAGAACATGATGGGTCTGGATATTGGCCCTGAAACAGGCGAGGCTTTCTATGATACCATCATGGATTCTAAAACCATTTTATGGAATGGACCTATGGGCGTTTTTGAAATGGAAAAATTCCAAGCAGGCACAAAAGCCATCGCTATTTCCGTAGCAAAAGCCACCGAAAACGGTGCATTTTCCCTCATCGGTGGTGGCGATTCGGCAGCAGCAGTAGCAAAATTCGGCTTTGACGACAAAGTTTCTTATGTTTCCACAGGCGGCGGTGCTTTGTTGGAATATATGGAAGGAAAAGTATTGCCAGGAATTGCGGCATTGGGATAATTTTTGTAATATTGAAAACAAGAAGACAAAATCAATATGTCTGCCATTTTATAAAAGAGTTGTCATCTTATGTTTGCGCTGTGAACATAAGATGACAAGCCTGATAGCAGGCTTATGGGTTATTGTCCCAATTTCAAATTATCTTAACGCTGTATCTTTGCGATAAGAAAAATTGAAACTATTTCCGAGTAGTTTGTTTTTTACAAATCGACCGCCATTTCAAAAGGTTTTGCGTACTTTACCGTTCCTTTGATATGTTTCAACGCACCGCTAACAAGTTCTTTTCCCATAAAAGCCTTCGGGTTTACAGGAAAGGGAGCTTGAATTTCCCAAGTTGAGGCAGGAACAAAACCAAATTTGGGGTAATAATTTTCATGCCCTAATACAATGACAGACTGAAAATGAAGTTTTTGTGCTATTTCAAGTCCCCTTTCTACCAATTTAGCACCAATTCCTTTTCGTTGAAACAAAGGATGTACCGCCAAAGGCGCAAGTGCTAGGCTTTCCTCCTCCTTTTTATCCTCATTTACAATCCTAATCTTTGAAAATAAAATATGCCCTACCACTTCCTCTTCCATTAAAGCAACAAGTGAAAGTGCTGGCACAAAAGCATCACTTAGGCGCAAAGCCACCACCAATTTTGCCTCCAACTCCTGCCCAAATGCAAGCGAAACCACACGATACACTTCCGCCTCATCGCTTAGTTTTTCTTGCCTAATCATTAGCTTCATTTACTTGATTTTGGTTAAGGGAAAAGAACGTTATTTTCTACCATAAAGTTTCACAAAGAGAGTAGGATAATTGAGAGCGTTCGAAACTTTTAAAAAGTTCCGAACGCTCTCAATTATCCTACACAAAGCCTAAACACACATAATTAATCGGCAATCCCATTTCGATAAACTTTTTTTCGTAGTCGGTTTGTATCAAAATTTCGGGTTGGGTGATGTTGGCGTTGTGTAAATCGAAGTGGAGTTCGTGGAAACGAATGTTTTTCTCGGCTACGAAGATTTCGAGGGCGTAGAGAAACAACTCGCGGTTGTCAGTTTTGAAGCGAATGACACCGTCTTTTTTCAAAATTTGGTGATACAATTTCAAAAAACTAGGGTTAATCATGCGATGTTTTGCCTGTTTAGCCTTCGGAAAAGGGTCAGGAAAAGTAATCCAAATTTCGCTTACCTCGCCTTCGCCAAAATGTCCTGCGAGTTCGAGCAAATGCAAGTGCAAAAAGCCGATATTGCTTCGATTTTCTGCCAAACATTCCTTTGCTGCTTTCCACAACCTATCAGGTTTGAGGTCAATGCCGATAAAATTACGGTCAGGAAACCGCTCTGCCATGCCTCTGCTCAAAGCTGCCGTACCACAACCTAGTTCCAGCGTAATAGGGTTGTCATTTTGGAAAAAAGTATTCCATTTACCCACCATGTCTGCTCCTTTTGCAAAACAATTCGGCAGCTCAAAATATTCGTCTTTTTTATGTTGCTTTCTTCTTGCCACGATTTTTAGATTAAAACGCTGCAAAAATACAAAAAGCACGTGAATGTTGATAGCGGAATGCTAGGTTTCTTTTCTTTCTCCTAAAACTACCCAAAGTCCTGTATTTTACTTATCTTTGCATAAAAATCATAAAAACATGAAATTTCCCATAGGAATCCAAACATTTGAAAAGCTTATTAAAGGCGGTTATGTCTATGTGGACAAAACCGAGTCTATTTATCGCTTAATTGACCGTGGCGCAATTTACTTTCTTTCGCGTCCTCGCCGATTTGGTAAATCTTTGTTATTGAGTACCTTAGCTGCTATTTTTGAGGGAAAAAGACATTTATTTAAAGGTTTGTTCATCGAAGATAAAATTGAGTGGCAAGCCTACCCTGTTGTGCATATTTCTTTAAATGGCATTTCAAATAAAGAAACAGACCTAATGATTGCTTTGTATGAAATTGTGAATGAAAATGCAAAAAAGTATAATATTACACTAGAAAACACTTCTCTTAATGGGCGATTTAAAGAACTATTGCTGCAACTTTCTCAGCAGGGCGAGGTTGTTTTATTAATTGACGAGTACGATAAACCTTTAATCAGTTTTTTAGATGACTTGGCAACTTTTGAAAAAAATAGAGGTATTTTAAAGGAGTTTTATGGCGTGATTAAAGATGCAGATAACTATCTCAAGTTTGTGTTTATTACTGGCGTAAGTAGATTTTCGAAGGTTTCTATTTTCTCTGACTTGAATAATTTGAGGGACATTAGTATGCAAAAGGATTTTTGTGACATTTGCGGATATTCTGAGCAAGATATACACCATTATTTCACAGAAAGAATCGCAGAAATCGCGCAAGAGATGGAAATTTCCACAGAAGAGCTATTTCTCAAAGTAAAGCAAAAATATAATGGTTATAACTTTTACGGCAAAATCCTCATGTATAATCCGTGGTCGGTGCTGAATTTTTTAGAAGCGCGAGAACTAAACAATTATTGGTTTACTTCGGGTACACCTACCTTTCTCACTAAATTTGCCGAGCGTATGCAAACAACAACGGAAGATGTTGTTGTAAGTAAAATGGAGTTGGAAGACCTCAATTTTCAAAGTTCTGATATGATTTCTTTATTATATCAAACAGGATATTTAACCATTAATGAAGAAATCGGAAATGATGCGCTGCGTTTGCGACATCCGAATAGGGAGGTTGCGGAGTCTTTTCGCTTGTATCTGCTCAATAAATTTACAGAGGTTCGACAGGGAAATATCCAAATGACCATTATTGCCTTGCGCGAAGCGATGAAAAGTAAAAATGAAACGGGCTTGAAAGATGCGTTAAATCCCATTTTTGCCAACATTCCGTACTTTATTTATGACAAAGACAATGAAAAATATTATCATTCGGTCATGCACTTAATCTTTATGTTGCTGCATTATAATATACAGTCGGAGGTTGTTACTAATGTTGGGCGAATTGATAGCGTGGTGGAAGCATGGAATGAGATATGGATATTTGAATTTAAGATAAACAGCACCGCACAAACCGCTTATAATCAAATCATTAATAACGATTACGCAGGTCAATATGAACATCATAATAAAGCAATTTATGGCGTAGGTGTCAATTTTGACAGTACAGAAAAGAGAATTACAGCACTCATAATGCGAAGAATCAATTAAGAGTCAGTCGACAATTAACAGTTATCAGTAAACGGGGGTAAAGTGTTGGTAATTAGTTTTTTGTAATGAAAAACAACGCAAACTAATTTCTACAGAATACTTAATGCTACTGCTAACATTATCCATTTTTTATTTCCGAATTTCAAAAATATGTCTATCATTCCCTACGGAAAACAACAAGTTACCGATGCCGATATTCAAGCGGTGGTAGAAGTGTTACAGTCTGATTATTGGACACAGGGTCCTGTGATTCAGCGTTTTGAAAAAGCTTTTGCTGAATTTACGGGCGCAAAATATGCCGTAGCGGTAGCAAATGGAACGGCGGCTTTGCACGTTGCGGCTTTGGGCTTGGGCGTGAAAGAAGGCGACACTTACCTCGTGAGTGCTATGACTTTTGCCGCTTCTTCCAACTGCATTTTGTACTGTGGCGGGAAAGTAGATTTTGTGGATATTGATGCGAATACGTTTTTGTTGGATTTGAATATATTGGAAGATAAGCTAAAAAAGAGCAAAAAGGGGCAGTACCAAGGCATTGTGGCGGTGGACTTTGGAGGATTGATGGTGAATTTGGAGGAATTGAAAAGCCTTGCAGATAAACATGAGCTGAAAATTATCGAAGATGCAAGTCATTCGCCTGCGGCTTATTTTATAGATTCGAAGGGCGAAAGGCAGTTGTGTGGAAATGGAAAATTTGCCGATGCTACCACTTTTTCTTTTCACCCTGTCAAGCACATTGCTTGTGGCGAGGGCGGAATGATTACCACGAATGATGCCGACGTGTTTGAAAAAATGGAATTGTATCGTACACATGGCATTACCCGCAAACCCGAATTATTGCAAGAAAATCATGGCGGTTGGTATTATGAAATGCAGGTTTTGGGCTATAACTATCGCCTAAGCGAGCTACACGCAGCTTTAGGGATTTCGCAATTACAAAGAATAGAAGAAAATGTAGCCAAACGAAATATCATTGCTCAGCGTTATCAGCAGCAATTACAAGATTTGCCGATACAGTTGCCTTATCTTCCTTCCCAAGATTATCATGCGCTTCATTTGTACATCATTCGTACAAAACAAAGAAAAGCACTCTACGAATTTCTGCGAAAACATCAAATTTATACCCAAGTGCATTATCTTCCTGTTCATTATTTACCTTATTACCAAACACTTGGATTTAAAAAAGGCGATTTCCCTCAAACGGAAAGTTATTATGAAGAGTGTTTGACACTTCCTATTTACCCACAATTGAGCGAAACCGAACAAGATTTTGTCAT
Organism: Bacteroidia bacterium; assembly: GCA_046160275.1. GTDB lineage: Bacteria > Bacteroidota > Bacteroidia > J057 > J057 > JBJXHA01. Next base: position 10,017 of record JBJXHA010000735.1, read on the forward strand.
CGCAAAAATACGGGCATTTTTTGAGGGAAATACGTAAAATTGGCGGAATAAATCCCTTTACTTTAGGATTCAAAGGCTTGCAATTTTCACCTCAATTTGCTTTTTAATCCAAGCTTTTTCAGAAATATGTGGCATACGGTTTACTTTCTCTAACAAACGAGGAAGTAGCGTTTTTTTGTCTGTGCTAATGAGCGATTTTAATATCTTTGCAAAGTTTTGTGAACTTATTTTTCGCACCATCGAATGATTCTTATTACGATGCACATACACTAGTAAGGCATTCGTGTAACTTAGGGTAGTTTCCCATTCTTGCAATTCATAATAAGTGCGAACCTCTAACACTCTTTTATCTATGTTAAAAAAAACATCATCTGTATCAATTAGATAAAGTAGTTTTAAGGTTTCATCATATAATTGTTGCTCAAAATGCCAAAGTGCTTTACACAACGTAGCAATTTCTTTTTTATGTCCAGCCTGTATTTTCTCCTCGCATTGTTCCATAAAAAACAAACACCAATCAAACTCTTTTTGGCGCAAACAAAGTGTTACTACGTTCTTAAAAAAAGCAGGGGCAACATTCCCATTAAAATCAGTGTAGCAATTAGACGCTACTTGCTGCTTATACAAGGCGATTAATTGCGCTTGTAATTCTTTGGAATAACCTTCTTCTCGCCCTTTTTTGATACACACATTTTGCAAAATCCCATAGCAGTTTGTTTTTTCCCAAGTGCTAAGTTGTATAGTTGCTAATAAAGCAAGTACATCTTCCCAATAACTATGTTCTCCTGTTAATAAAAGGTAAAGGTAATAGTATAATTTAATGGTTGGGTATTCTAAGTAAACTGTATTGGTTTTTAATAAACATAACAACCCTTCGCTCAATGATAACGAAAATGTTTCGTTGAAAAAATACTCGCGGATTGCCCTATCACATAAATACATAAGTTGTTGGGTAATCGAAAATACCTCAAAACTCTCTATATCCATCCTTTCTGAGATGTCGTCACGGTCATAAGCATTACTTTTATGCCCTTCCATAATAGTATGATATTTCCAAAGCTCGTGCAGGTAATTTGCATCTTTTACCGTTGCCTGTTCTAACTCATTCGTAACGGTTTTATTTAAAGAGTTGTAATGTGTAGATAATTGTTGTTTATGATAAAAATCAAACAAAGGCTCTTTATACGCTACTTTTTTTTTATTTAAGTAGAGGGTGCAATAAAAATTCTCTACGACATCTAAGGCATTAGAAATAATTTTATTGAGTTTCTTATTATCATATTCGAGATTAGGGTAAAGATGCGCAAAAAGATTCTCCTTCGTTAGTCCCTCATGCTTCCATTCGTCAGCATACCTCATAATATAGGTAAGTAAATCATTGGTGTCAGTCCAAATGTGAAAAAAGGGAGAGTTTAAGTATTCAGAAAAACGCTTCAACTCCAATTGGGTGAATTTACTTAGTGTTAAAATGAGTTTACTTTCATGCATAACATTATTCTTTGGATGTGATTGGTAATTCATCAGCGTTTTGATATCGTTTACTAATAATTACCAATTATTTACTACAACTCAATGTTAAAAAACAAGCCCAAAGATACGCAATATTTCAGACTTGTTCTAAAAAATGTAATGGAAATGCCCCTTCCCAATCGCCTACCTTTGTAACATCAATTAGAGCAAGAGTAAAATCAATGTCGACAGATTT
>JBJXHA010000736.1:0-2766 GCA_046160275.1 Bacteroidia bacterium
AAATTCGAGCAAGTAAGTACGAAGATAAAGCAGAAAGGAACGAAGTAAATACATGTTTTTTTTAGTGAATAGTTTATAGTGAATAATGAATAGTTAACACATTTACTTAGCTTAAATCATTGATAAACAATGATTTATTTTCAAATCACTATTATCTTATAAATAACTTTTTCAACATCAAACACACAAAGTAATGCGAATAAAATAAATGGCTAATTCAAAAACCATATTTATCTGATAATCAGTTTTTTATTTCTGATAACTGTTAATTGCTCACTGACACAAAGATAGCTTTTTAGCGGAATCAAAAATGTTTTTTAACACAACTTAACGTTCGCAACGATTCTGTTTGCTTTATCCAAGTAGAATCGGGAAATTTGTAGCCATTTTGAAAAGGTTATGAAAAGGGATCGTTTAGGAATGTTAGGGAAAAGAAAAAAGCAGTCGAGTGGTAGCATTTACGCTATTTTTATCATGTTCAGCTTATTGACATTGATGTTCTCTGCTTGCCAAAAAACTAAAAAGCAAGGCTTTACTTTGCCCAAAGGAAAATATAATCTTTGGGACGATAAACCTTTTACCTATCGCCCATGTCAGGCTCAAGCGGATACGAATCAGCCAAAAATTATGCTTTTTGAAACAAAAAAAGACAGCCTCTTGCCTGCGTTTTCCTATTTAATAGATGATTCTTTGGCATTTGCGCATCTTCCCGCAATGAATGGCTGGTTACAAATTCCTATTCCTTTTCCTACTGAACAACTCAATTACCTCAAATATCTTTTTCCGATAGATCGCCCTCGCCATGAATGTGCGGTGTGGGACATTTATCCTTTTGAAGATGAAAACTCGCTGTATTTTATTCACTCCGTTTACAACCAAAACACACAAGCTGCCTCTCGCCGCTATTATTTGATAAACCTAAGCGACAAAAATTTCCAAGAAATTGACATGAAGCAATATAAAATGTGTAGCATGGAAGAGAAAAAGTGCTTGGTTTGTGAACAAGTCAATGGAGAAAGCATTAAAATCAACCCACTTCCCTAGAAAATTCGTATTTTTGCCGACAATTAATTATTCATTATTCACTAGCAATTATTCATTCATTTATTATACATGAGTTTATTAGTCGTAGGTTCAGTGGCGTTTGACGCAATCGAAACGCCTTTCGGGAAAACCGATAAAATTTTAGGTGGCGCAGGTACTTATATCGCGCTCACAAGTTCGTATTTTCACAAGCCTGTGAACGTGGTTTCTGTGGTAGGTGCTGATTTTCATAAATCGGACATCGAAATGATGCAAAGTTATGGCGTGGATACCACAGGCTTGCAAATCAAAGAAGATGGAAAAACGTTTTTTTGGTCAGGAAAATACCATTATAACATGAATCATCGGGACACATTGGTAACAGAACTCAATGTATTAGGCGATTTTGACCCTATTGTTCCAGAAACTTATCATACTTGCCAATATTTGATGTTAGGCAATCTTTCGCCTGATGTGCAACGCCTTGTGATTGAACGTTTGCCCAATCGTCCCAAATTAATTGTCATGGATACCATGAATTTTTGGATGGACATTGCGATGGAAAGTTTGTTACAAACAATCTCTATGGTTGATGTGTTGGTATTAAATGAAGAAGAAGCGCGTCAACTTTCAGGGGAATATGCGTTGGTAAAAGCAGCTCGCAAAATTAGAAGTTTGGGTCCCAAAACAGTCGTAATAAAAAAAGGCGAACATGGTGCAATGCTGTTTAATGAAGAAGAAATTTTTTACGTTCCAGCCTTACCTTTAGAAGAAGTATTTGACCCAACAGGCGCGGGGGATACCTTTGCAGGCGGTTTCATTGGCCATCTTGCCCAAACTGACGATATTTCCTTCGAAAACATGAAGCGTGCTATCATTTATGGAAGTGCAATGGCGAGTTTTTGTGTGGAAAAATTTGGCGTAGAAGGTTTATTGGGCTTAGAAGGCATTGCAATTGCAGACAGAGTACAACAGTTTACCAATTTGGTAAAAGTGAGTTTGTAAACTCCGTTTTTCTTTTGTCATACTTTGTTTAGGGTATATTTCAGCTATTATTCACTATTCATTCCTTAACTAATCACTATTTAATTATGGCATTACGCAATTACTCTCTCCTTTTTTGTATCGGTTTGGGCTTGTTTGCGCATTGTGGTTCATCCAATTCACAAGATAGCGACAGTGTCAAAACTTCGATTACCGAATCTATTCCTTCGCAAAACAAAGCAGGCGAAAACCCTGAAACACAACCTGAAAAAATCTCTGATTATTTTCAGGAAGTCCCAGAGTTTTATCTGCCGATTCCCTTTAATCGTCGCCTAGCGGTGTTAAATGCCGCTTCTGCGGAGCAATCCGTAACGATTAAGGTTTCGCCGCAAAAGGTAATGCGTTATTATCGCGGAGAATTAGACGATATCAACGCTTATTTGAAGATATATTCTGTAAATGATGGTTTGGATTACCAAATGACTTACTGGAATCAGTCGGACGGCAACCGCTTAATTGCTTTGGCAAAAGGAGGAGGTTATGAAGAGGGGGAAGTAGCTGATGCGATTTTCTTTTTTAGACGGAATCAAGGGAAATGGGAAGAAGTGAAAAGCCTCGTTCCCACGATTAAATTAAGTGATTTTCTGCCTGCTGCTTTTCTCCAAAAATATCAGTTAGATGCGAACCAAAAAGCCGATTTTTATTATGTTTTACCTCAAAAGGGCAAAGATATAAACATTCATTTTAATGTTTATGCCC
>JBJXHA010000737.1:0-3819 GCA_046160275.1 Bacteroidia bacterium
AAAAAACGACATGATCACTTTCGGGAAAATCAGACGGTTTATTAACACTTTCATTATTCCAAATACGTAATGTATTACCTTTCGATTTCGACAAAGAATATATTTTCTTCCCATCCGAGGAAAACCGAGCCATTAAAACATCATCTGTATGTCCTTGCAAATTAGCAAGTAATTCACCTGTTTCGCTATCCCAAACCTTTATTGTGTTATCCCAAGAGGCAGTTACTACCTTTTCTCCGTCCAAAGAAAATTCTGCAGATGCAACCACACTTGTATGTCCACGTAAGTCTAGTAGAAGTTTACCCGTCTCTGCATCCCAAATTTTTGAAGTATCATCTTCTGAGGAGGATATTATTTTTCTCCCATCAGGCGAAAAGGATATGCTAGTAACATCTCTTGAATGTCCTTGCAAGGTTAAAATCAATTTTCCTGTTTCGCAATTCAATACTTGAAGTTGCCCCTTTAATGAGTCCTCCTCTGAAGCAAAACAGATTGTTTCCCCATTCGGAGAAAAGACTGCAAGCTTACCATAGAATTCTGCTAATAATTTCCCATCTTCACTACTCCAAACGCTACTATTTCTATAAGTAGTTGAACATATTTTTTTGCTATCAGATGAAAATATGACATTATAGCCAAATTTTTCACCTTTTATATTAAAAAGTAACCTACCCGTTTCGCTATCCCAAATTGTTAAGATGCCCATTGAATCAGTGGTACAAACTTTTTTGCCGTTCGGGGAAATTGTTTCTTTATTCTCATGCTTAACATTTACTTTGAAATCTTGTAGTATCTTTCCTGTTTCGTTATCCCATATTTTTACGGTTTTGTCATATGATGCAGTGCAAATTTTTTTTCCATCGTGAGAAAAACTCAAGCTATTTATACTTTCTGTATGTCCAGCCAAATGATAGGATTCTTTCGTGCCGCCATGATTGTCACTTGAAAATATGCGTTCTTCCCTAAATAAGTTAGGACTACACTGCCATTTCCATCCAACGTGGTCCAAAACAGGAACAACTGGTCGGCAATAGTCCTTTCCCGTTTCGCTATCCCTAAAGTATACCCGTCCATTGCTTATTGCACAAATGATTTTGCCATTAGGCGAAATACTAAAGTTAGTAGCATCTGAAGAAGCAAAGACGTCTATTATTCTATGGTTATAGAAAAAAGAAATAGGGTTGTTTTTGGATTGGTACAATGTCAAGTAAAATGCAGTTTGAGCATCAAGGTTTTCTGCATTCTTTTGCAATGCATATTGTGCATATCTAAATCCTTTAGTTATATCTCCGTCTTTATAGATAGCAAGGTTTGCAGCAGAGGTGAGTGCGAGAGATTGGGCTTTTCTTTTCTCTGCTTCTGCGTCTTTGCGCAAGGCATCTATTTTTTTTGCTAAGGCATCTTTTGCTTTTTCTACGGAGTCTTTGTTTGCTTCACAAAAATAGATAGCAGTATTGTAAAAATCTTGGGCAAGGGAAAATTCGCCTGCTTTGATACAACTGTCTGCTTGTGCCATTTTCTTGCGGTATTTTTGCGCATTGCAGTTTTGCGCCCAAGTGAGAGAGGGGAGCAAGAGAAAGAGGAGGTAGAATGATGTTCGCATATTGTATAATATTGATTGTTAATAATTTAATATTTTTGTGCGCAGGTATTTAATAGACTTTCCAAGTTTTTAAAACTTGGAAAGTCTATAAAATACGAGGCGAATTTATTCCATATCCTTTTGTAATTGTATCAACCTTGTATTATTAGGTTCTATTTGCAAGCATTTTTGCCATAATTCTTTTGCTTCCTGCTTTTCCTTTGTGCGCAAAAGTGCATAGATAATGTCAATGTTTTTATCCATGTTTTTCTTTTCGGCTTGTTTACGCGCAACTTCCTCTTTACCTTGTGCTTCTTCTGCTGCTTTTTGAGCTGCAAGCGCGTCTATTGCTTTCTTTTCGTTGCTTTGCGCAATTTCTGTTTGCTTTTGTGCTTCTGTTGCGTTCTTTTGAGCAGCAGTTTTTTGTTGTTCAGCCTCTATTGCATTCTTTTCAGCAACAACTTTTTGATTATCTGCCTCTACTTTTTGTCTTTTTGCCTCCTCCACATTATCATCAGCAATTTTCTTCTGTTGTTCTGTTTCTTTTAGCCGTTTTTCGGCTAATATCGTTTGTTCATTTGCCTTTTTTTGATTTGCTCTTGCATCAAAATAATAATAACCCGCAATTCCCAATGCAATTAATGCCAGCCCTAACAAACTACTCAAAGCAATAATTTGCCATCTTGTTTTTGCAGCTTTTGCTGCTTTTTCTTTTGCAAGATATACCTCACTTGCTTTTATTCGCTTTTCCAATTCCACAGGATACGCCCGATACGTTTGATAAGGACGCATATACTCAAGGTCTTCTTGCGAAAAGAAACCTTCCCGTTCTTCATATACCTTATATATATCCTTTGCTTTTTCACGCAATTTCATATCTTCGGTGAGGTTCTGCCCTACGGCAGAAGCCAAAACGTCATGGGTAATTTCATATTTGATGTTTTCCTCACTGCCAAGTTTACGCAAAATGCGGCTTTGCTCAAAGAGATTGAGCATTTCTGTAAGTTGTTGTTTGTCAAGGGAAAGGGTTTTATCCTTTAGTTCTTTTTCGATTTCCTTTTCAGATAGTTGTAACTTGGTGTGGCGTTCCGAAATCATAACGGCAAGCACTTCTAAGGGGGCTTTTTTGGGAAATTTCTCCTCCATTTTGCTTAATTGCTTTTTGAGGAAACTATCCAAAATGGTTTCGAGGTTGTCGTCAGCATCAATCAGGTTTTCTTGCAAAAGAGGTAAGGCATTTTGGGGAGCTTTTTCCTTTGCTTTGTCCCATAATTCACTCAAAAACACCTGTACGTGCGCCAATTCGATTTCCTTCTTGCTATCGGGGAGTTTGCTGAGGATTTTTTGCGCAAGCGATTCACTTTCTTGCACTTGAAACGTCTTTTGATATTCGGGCGCGTCTAACATTTTTTGAATGACCACTTGTACATTTTCTTTTCTTATCTTTTCTACGCGGTGGCGATTTTGAAAAAGCGTAGGGCAAAGTGGCTCAAATTCAGAGAGATGCCCAATAAATTCCTCGCGCATGATAAACAAAATGCGGCAGGGAACTTTGTAGCGAATGAGTTGATTGATGGATTGGAAGAAAGTTTCTTTTTCTTCTTTTTCGCCTAAAATCAACAGCTCTTCAAATTGGTCAAAAAGCAAATAAACGGGCTGATAACGCTCGGCAAATAGGTTTTCAACTAATTCGGTGAAGTCTTGTGTATTATTTTGGGGAAGTTTGTTGCGCAACGCCTTATTGATTTCGGTAAAAACCGATTCATTGATGTTTTTTCCTTTGCGAATGCTCAGGGCGTACCAATCCGCGTCAGAAAACTGATTGCGCAAACCACATTCAATCAAGCTGGTTTTGCCTGCGCCCGAAGGTCCGTAAACTAAAAGGTGCTTCACGCCACTTAATGCATTGTAAAGGGTATCTGTTTCTTTCTCCCTGCCAAAGAAAACGTCATTGTCTTCTTTGGTGTAAGCATCGAGGAATTTGAATGGTGATTTCATGGAGATGAATAAGTAGTGGATAGTTAAAAATGATAAACACGCTTTTATGTAGCGGCTGCTTTAGCTGCCGTATCAGCGCAAAAACGAATTTTTTTCCACTGGTGGGCAGCTAATTAAAATCAATTAAATAAACGCACCTTTGTAGCGGCTGCTTCAGCTGCCGCAGCAGTGCAAAAACGAAGTTTTTGCCAATGGAGGGCAGCTAAAGCAGCCCGTACAACAGGCATTTTAAGTGCAAT
>JBJXHA010000738.1:0-8201 GCA_046160275.1 Bacteroidia bacterium
TATACTTTGTTAGATGAGCTGGCAAAAGATAGCGATACAACATTGATTAAGAACTATTTGGGAGAAATTGCCATGCGGAAGGTGTGATTGAAGATACTACAACGAAGGCTAAGTTAATTTACCATGAAAACACAACAAAACATCTTAATTTTTTTGCTGTTACTGCTTACAACTTATGGCTTTTCAGCGAATGTGCCAGACACTGCGCTTATCAAAGCGCATCTTAGGGCAATTACGAAAACTAAACAGTTTCGTACTTATCAAAACATTGACCAACTGAATCAAACAGCGGATTATATTCAAGGTATTTTTCGCCAATACTCGGACAGCGTTTTTGTGCAGGAATATAAGGTAAATGGGCAAACTTATAAAAATGTTATCTGCTCGTTTGGTACGGAGCATAAAAAGAGAGTTATTGTTGGCGCACATTATGATGTTTGCGGCAAGCAGGAAGGAGCCGATGATAATGCGAGTGGGATTGTTGGGTTACTGGAACTTTCTCGGTTGCTCAAAGGACAAAAGTTAAATTATCGCATTGACCTTGTGGCTTATTCGTTAGAAGAGCCGCCTTATTTTCGCACAGAAGCGATGGGCAGTTATATTCATGCCAAATCGTTAGTTGATAAAAAGATTGACGTTTATGGCATGATTTCTATCGAGATGATTGGCTATTTTACAGATGAGAAAAAGTCGCAATCCTACCCTGTCGGTTTCCTTTCGTTGTTTTATGGTAACAAAGGAAATTATATCACGCTTGTAAAAAAGTTAGGGGCAGGAAAATTTGCAAGAAAGTTTTCCAGAAAATATAAAGCCAGCAAATCCATTAGAACCAAACAATTTGCCGCCCCACCTGCTTTGGAAGGCATTGACTTTTCCGACCACTTAAATTATTGGAAATTTGGTATTAGTGCCTTAATGCTCACCGACACCTCCTTTTATCGAAATCACAATTACCACGAACCTACTGATACCATGGAAACCTTGAACATTCCCAAAATGTCACAAGTCATTCAAGGCGTGTTTGTTACGCTAGTTTCGTTGTGAGAACTTGAGAAAGTACGAAATTACTCCCTTTTCCCAAAATGAATGGGGCTTTTTCCTTTTTCTGTTTTTTGAAGAACATCTAACACTTCATTGTATTTTTCTTCTGAAATGGCATCGGCTTCGTATAAACGCTTCAAATTCTGCTCTTTATGCGCTTGCGGCATTTCGCTGTCGTGCAATCTTACGTGCATATATACCAAACGTGCTTGCACTTTTGCATTGAGTTCTTTCAGAAAATCATCTACTGCTTGTGTATTCGGTGTATCAGCGAGGAGCGTAAGGTTCTTTTGTCCGCCCGTAATAAGAAGAACTTTTTTACGACTATCGTAAATTTCAATTCCCAAATAAATCATACACACAACCCAGGCCATCATCAAAACAGGGTGGTCGCCTAATAAACGGGGATGTATCAAAATTGCAGTCAACACCGTTGCCCCAATCATCAAAAGTAAGCCATTCCAAGTAGGTTGCTTTTTTTGAATGTAAGCGCGATCTTGCCCCACTTCATCATATTTTACCGTAGAATGTACGGTTTCGGCAAAGGTTTGATAGGTGAAAGATACTTCTTTTTCTCCTAACTCAAATGTGCGCTTTTCGAATAATCTTTTTTGTACGAGTTTCATCTAAATTGATAATTGTAATAAAAAATGGTTCTTCAAAAGTTATTACAGAACTGGCATTTGTAACGGCTGCTTTAGCTGCCGATTTGCTTGAAAATCAATGATTTTCAAAAGAGGGCAACTAAAGCAGCCCGTACAATCCCGCAATAATTTTCTATGAGCCTAAAAAATTTAGCGTGTTTTTAGCGTTCGGAATTTTTTAGAAAGTTGCGAACGCTAAAAACTCCTATTAAAAAAGCGAGTAGTTTCTATTTTCAAGGCAAAATTTCTCCTTTCACTTTTAAGAGCAAAAATCCCTTTGAGGTTTGAATCATTACCGCTTTGCTGTTCATACCACTTCTCCCTTTTGTATCTAATTGATAATCAATATAATTTTCTTCATTGGGGGGAATGATTCCGTTTCTTTTGCGCAAATCAGCCACATCACAACCACAAGAAGATTTTACAGACTGAATAATAATTGGCTCTTGGGAAATATTTTTGAAATAAAAGGCGTGTTTTACCCTTTCGCCTGCTTTTACAGTGCCAAAGTTATAGGTTAATTCCCTAAACTGCAAATCCCCTACCCAACGATTTTCAGAATTAAGATGCAAGAGAGGCTTCTGCGAAAATAACAAACAAGGTAGAAAACAGTGCAGAATAAGGAGCAAAGATAAGATGCTTAGGGTATTTTTGTTCATTTGTTTATCGTTGAGTATTCGGCAATAATTAGTTTATGTTACTTTTTATTACAAAAGAATAATTATCAATACTTTATATCTGTTTACTGATAACTGTTAATTGTTATCTGGCACTTATGTTTACAAAGATAAGCATTTTCACTTACAAAGAGAAGAGATTTACCTAAAAAAACCTACAAATTTTTCAGGCAAATCTCTTCTTCTTAACTCAAATTCTGCTTCTTTGCAAAGTGTTATCTCGCTTTGTTCTAGCAATTGCTAATTGCAGTAAGTTGTCAATCAACTCATCGTAGGGTAAGCCTGCTTTTTCCCACAATTTGGGATACATACTAATCGAAGTGAAGCCTGGTAAGGTATTTATTTCATTAATATAAATATCTTCGTCTTTTGTCAAAAATACATCTACTCGCGACATTCCTTCGCAGCCTAAGACTTGAAAGGCTTGACGTGCTACCATTCTGATTTTTTCTAAGGCAAATTCGGAAATATTTTCCGCAGGAATCATGATTTGCGCGTCATCTGTTACGTATTTTGTTTCGTAATCATAAAAACCTTTGCTCACAATAACCTCCCCTACTCCACTTGCTTCAGGAAATTCATTGCCCAATACAGCACATTCTAATTCTCTCCCCACCAACATTTCCTCCACAATTACTTTGGTATCAAATTGGAAAGCAAGTTGAATTGCCGCTTGAAATTCTGCTTCGTTTGTGGCTTTACTCACGCCCACAGAGGAACCCATGTTGCAAGGTTTAATAAACAAAGGTGATCCCAACTGATTAACAACTGCTTGATAATCAACCGCATCTTTTTCAAAATGATGGAATACCAAGCCATTTGCTACAAACAAGCCCGCTTCTTTAAACAAACGTTTGCAAACATCTTTGTCCATTGCCACAGACGAACCCAATACACCAGGTCCTACAAAAGGCAAATTCAACTGCGTCAACATTCCTTGCAAAGTCCCATCTTCGCCATTCGGTCCATGAATAATCGGGAAAACTGCCTCAATTTTGCCCAAACTTTTGTCATCACTCAAGCGAATAATTTGGTCATGCTCCAGTCCCGGTAAAATTGCAAGTTGCTCCCCCAAAGCATTATCAATTTCGAAAGGGTCATCAATAAACACCTCTTCATCAATATGATACCATTTTCCTGTTCTGCCCACCCCAATCAACACCACGTCATACTTCGTTTTGTCAATGGCAGCAAAAATATTACGCGCCGAGCGAATTGAAACTTCATGCTCAGGCGACTTTCCTCCAAACATTAAGGCAATGCGATGTGTCATTTTTGTTATTTTATGGTTGTTTTTTGTTATGTTAAAACATAAATTTACATTCTTTACGGTTATGTCATAATGTACCATTTTGGTATTGTTCAAACGCTATTTTTATAGTAGCCTGATAATTAATATCTAAACGGCTAATAAAGCAATCTTCAAAGTTTGTATAAAAGTGTTTTGCCCATAAAGTATAAGATTCTGTGTCATTTTTGCTGTTTTTAATTTTATCAAATGCAGTTTCCAAGAGAAAAATAACAGCCGCTTCATTTAATTTCCCTTTTGTTAAACCTTGAATTACAACTTTTATATCTTCTAATAACTCATTTAACTTGGTTAAACGCTCTAAACACAAATCTTCTCGGTTTAACTTACAAAGTTCAATCGTTTTACTCCCTTGCGGCGTAATCCCTGTCATGTAACTAAACCTATCAAATGTAAAATGATTTTCAGGCATATCCTCTTCAAATGTTCCGGGATTTAACAAGAGAGGCTGCTCATTTTTAAGATGAGCATTGGTAATCAATACATTTGCTCTACTAAAATTGCCACTTGAATCAAAAGGCGAGTCAGCAAAATGCCTTACACCTTGAATCGGGAATTTGTTACCTTTTGCACCATTTTGATTACACTTAGGGCAAGATAAAACAAGGTTAGTCCATTCATTTCCAAGCCAATAATAACCTTTATGATGTCTATCTGTTGTTTTAACTGATTCCAATTTTGCTTTTGGGCGATAATGTTCAACTTGTAATGTGGCAGCAAAATCAATTTTAGATTCACAATAAGCGCACTTTTTTTTGTACAGCGCGTTTAATTCCTTTATTACTGTAATATCTTTGTAATAAGTTGTTGTATAAACTTCGCCATCTTGCATCTCAATTGCCGATTGAATTTGTTTTTGACTTCCCTCACACAATAACTTTGCGGGTGATTTTTCAAAATCTTTGACAACCATTCTCATTACTTTTTCTTTAAAATGTCCTCTAATTTTTTACCCCCTTCTAAAGCTAATTTTGCTAGTTTATCATCTAACATTTTATCAAAAACAGTTTCATTATAATCAGATTCTGAAGAAAACTTGTAATAAGGCAAGTCATTCCTATTTAAAAAATTATCAAAACCAAAAATAGGCGAAGACAACAAAGCATTAGGTAATAACTTATGAAAATCGACCTTATCATCCAATCTCTCCACAAAAATCCCCCTTTCCTTATCTCTATCCACATGAAAAATCACCGAATTTTTAGGCGCACCCAGCAAAGGAATCGGACTATGTGTAGAAACAATAAATTGCACTTTTGGAAAGAGTTCGGTGAGCTTTTCTACGAGGAATCGTTGCATTTTGGGGTGGAGGTGTAACTCAAACTCATCAATAATGACAATGCCTGAAAGTACATCATTTGTGGACTTTTCAATAAGTAAGCCTTGTATGTCTGGTTTATCTTTCAAGTTGGTCATAACATCTGAAATATCATCCATTGGACTATAATCGGCTCGTTCTTTATGAGTAGTAAATTTTAAAATAATATCAGAAATTAGTAAGAATAGGTTTTTATAAGAAGATGAAAGCTCCTCAAACCGTACATTTTCAAAAGTTTCTCCTTCAAAAGTGGTTTGCGAAAAAAGTAAACAACTCTTTTCTTTATTCAATTCTATGGTTAGCCCTAAAGCCGCTAATTTTTCTTTTAATATCATAAATTGCACCTGTTTTTTGGGCAAATCATTCAACCCGATAGTAAACCACTCTTTGGCTAAAAAAGGTAAGCCCATGGAATCATCAAAAAGATGTAAAATCGTGCCTTTGGATTTGTTATCTGAGAAGGTACGATTAGAGCCGTAGGCAAGTAACGCTAATTTTCCATGTGCATTAATATTTCTTTTTGCAGGGATTTGCCCTTCTTCATATTTATCCGAGAAAGTACAATGATACGCGCCTTGATAGTTCGTATAACCTGTTTCAAGATAGTTTTCTTGGTTGATTAATATTTGTCCGTCTTCGTTATTGTTTCCATATAGCCCCACTGCAATTGCTTGTAATATTAATGTTTTTCCGTGCCCATTTTCTCCCGTAAAGAATATCCATTGAGTTGTATCTGGTATATCGTTAATCACTAGGTCCTTAATAGCCTTATAATTATATATTCGAATATTGCGGAAAGAGTAGGTTAAGTGTTCTTGGAATTTTCCCCTCATATTATAAACTTTGTTAGTTCTAAGCATTGTTACACTTTCCATAAATCTGTCAAAAGAAATACGAACGTTATAATCGTTCTCCCCAAAATAAGTATCTATTGTAGCCCTGTCAGTGGTTAAGAAACCTTGTAAGGCTAGAAGTAAAGTATTTTCATTATGGTATAACTTTGTAGTCTTTTCCTTTATAAAGCGAACATCGTATTCTCTAATTACATCTCCAAATTGATAAGATACTAACGTCTTGGGTTCTTCGCCCATTTTTTGAAGAAAGTTATCGTATTCTGTTTGGGCTTTTACTTTATCTTCCTCCGTAAGATTAGTGTCCATGGGCGTAAATAAATATAATTCGCCATTAGATAAATCTCCCATCAAGAATAAACGGAAAGGAGTATAAGAACTATTTATCAATTTACTATTTTTATAAGTATCCCAAAAGTAAACAAACACATAATTTTTGGCTTGTATCTCGCCCAACAAAAAATAAAACTCTTCCCCCCTCGCTCTTGCTTCAAGGTATTTATCAAAAAGGAAATCAAAGATTTCATTATGTAATTGCTGCAATTCTTGTTCTGTCATGTTTTTGTGGTTATTTTTACAAAATTACGCTTTTTTCTTTTTCGTTTGTGAAATTTTGCAAGAAATCTACTCTTAATATCAGTAAACAGGGAACAGTAATCAGTTATCAGAAATAAAAGTTTGGTAATCAGGCAAATGTACGTTATATGAGTTGCTTCTCTTGTTTGTATCACTTTTTATAAGAAAAATTCAAATACCAATCGTTATGAAAAAAATTATTTTGATTCTTGCGTTTATTTGTGCGATGCCTTCGTTGTGGGCGCAGTTGGGGAGTGTGAAGGGGAAGGTACTTACGGGTGATGGACTGCCTGCATCGGGCGTTGTGGTGAGCGTTTGGCAGGGGAAGGCATTGAAATATGAAACGCTTTCTTCGGAAAAAGGGGAATTTCAGTTAGATTCGATTCCTGCGGGAAAATATCGTTTCAACATTGCTAATAACTTGCGCGATAGCATTTCGCAATCGGTGGAGGTGTTTAAAGCGATGGCAGTAAATGTAAGTTTGTCTTTTAAAGCTTATGCTTATCCTGCCAAAAATGAAACAGCAAGCAGAAGCAGCCTTGATGATGAGAAAACGGTAATTGTTGATGGTGTAGTGATGAAGGAAAAAGAGCGAAGCAGTGCTATCGTGAAATCGGAGCCTATGATGGCAAAGCCTAGTCCCAAAGCAAGCAAGGACTCTGATGCAAGCAAATTTGTCTTCGCAGAAAGTAAAGGAAGCGGAAAAAGTGGTTCAAAAGGAGGCGGAGGTAGCTCGCCCAAAAAAGGAGGAAGCACAGCTCCTATGGGTGCAGCAACAGGCTATACGACACCCACTACTTCTGCCGCTCCACCTCCGCCTAAACCAACGCCAGCAGCGACTACAACTACCACAGAAACCCTAAGCTCCGCAGATGTAGTAGTAATAGGAACGAAAAAACCGCGTTTGGAAAAGGGAAAAAAAGACAAAGAATCACGGGAAGAAACAGAAGATGCTGGTGTGTTAATGGGAGAAGGCGATATCAGAGATGGTAAAGACGTTCACAAAGAACTTTCTAAGGAAGAGGCAAAACCCGCCCTAAAAGCAGGAACTTTGACCGCAGGTGAGGTGCATGATTTTAGCAAATGGAACTTGTGGAAAGATATTACCGAGAACGATTTGAAAAGTTATACCACACAATGGCAAATGCTTCCCGAAAAACGTTATACCATTCAAGTAGCAAATGAAAAAGGCTTTCCGATTGTGAATGCTTTGGTGCAATTGCAAACAAGAAAAGGCTTAACACTATGGACTGCACGCACGGATAATACAGGGAAAGCCGAACTTTGGGCAAATTTATTTACCAACGATAGCTTGACCGATGAAAAACCCACCCTGAGAGTGGATTATTTGGGCAAAACCTATTCCATTGAAAAAGCAAAACAATTTCATAAAGGCATGAATGTCTTGAAAATTGCAGCAAATTGCCAAGATAAAAAAATAATAGACATTGCTTTTGTGGTAGATGCTACGGGTTCGATGGGCGATGAAATCGAATATTTGAAAACAGAATTGTATGATGTCATTAATTTGGCAAAAGATACGCTCAAAGATGCTGATTTGCGCTTGGGTTCTGTATTTTACCGCGACCATGGCGATGCTTATGTAAGTAAATTTTCAGATTTTAACAACGACCTAACCCCTACCATTGATTTTATCAAAGCGAATGGCGCAGGGGGCGGTGGCGATACGCCTGAAGCCGTAGAAGAAGCCTTGAAAGTTGCTTTGCGCGACATGAAATGGCGAAATGATGCCACAAGCCGTATGTTATTCCTCATTTTAGATGC
>JBJXHA010000739.1:0-2938 GCA_046160275.1 Bacteroidia bacterium
AGCAAAACGAGATGATTTCTTCTTTTGACATAGATTCATTGGGGGGGCTATGGGTGGTAAGTTCTGTAGGCAGGCTTGCTAAATTTCAAAATAATACATGGACAGTTATTCCACAAGTCCCACAAGCCTCCTTTGTATTCTGTTATAAGGGGTATGTGTATGTAGGAGAAGGGGGGTATGTGAAAAAATACGATGGTGTAAACTTTACCATGTTAAACAGCCCTGCTCCCATTACGCTCTTATTGAAATCCGATGCGTTGGGAAATGCATGGTTTTTACAAGGCTCATCTTTGTATGCTTTTGATGGTACAAATATTACTTACACAAGTACAAATGGGTATAGTTGTTCACAAAATCCTCATTATGCATTTAACCAAGATTTAAATGGAGATAAATGGTTTGGTTGTAATTTATTGCAAAAAAAGTCTGGAAGCGTTTGGACTAACTACAATTTAAACCAATGGGATATTTTTAAAAACAATGAAATGCAGAGTCTTGGGATTGATGCGCAAAATCAGGTGTGGGTAGGGGGGAGTGGTCCTAGTGGCTTGTATAGAAGTAATGGGGTAAATTGGGAAGTATTCAATAACACCAATAGTGGAATTATCTATGGTGGAAATATTACAGCTTGTGCCTTAGATTATAATAATGATACATGGATTGCGTACGGCTCACCTCATCAAACCCCAGTAGCCAAGACCGACGGCAATAGTTGGGTGCATTATAATTTAGGTGTTCCTGTTTCGGCTGCTGTAAAAGACTTAATTGTAGATAAGCAAAATAGAGTTTGGGTATTGCGTGATGGGTATAATTTTCTTTTCTATGATGGTATTGGATGGAATAACCAGCCTTTAAATAATGGAATGGGGGCAAGTATATACCCTAGAATAATGACAGCAGACAATACTGGAGGGATTTGGGCGGTTTCTGGCGTAAATACTTTGTTTCACTTTATAGGCGGGTTTGTTAATCTACCTTTCCCTTTTTCCGATGAAATTGTGAGAATAAAAACAGACGCAGCTAATAATCTATGGGTACTGAGTAACACCTTTATTTATCAATATGATGGGAATGCTTGGAGCATTGTGGCGGAAACTCAATCTTTAAACCTTACGAGTTGGGATGATATTCTTTTTGATGAAGTAAATAATAATATTTGGTTTTTAGCGAGTGAGGCATTCATTAAATACACACCGAATGGCGTACAGATTTTTAAATTGCCAGGCGAAGGGCATTTTAAATATGATAGAACCAAAAAAAGCCGTTTAATGCTTGATAATGCGCAAAATATGTGGGTTATTGGAGATAATGGGGTATTCGTTTTTAATCCTAATGGCGTTTTTACTAGCCCTACGGCACAGTTGCAAACTTACACCCAACTAAGTGGTAATATATTTTATGATGAGAACAATAATGGGCTGAAAGAGCCATCAGAGTTAGGTTTACTTAGCCAAAAAGTTAAAATACAGCCCCTCAATTCTGTTGCCTACACAAATATATTGGGGAACTACTATTTATATGTTCAACCCAATACTTATCAGGCTTCTTTCATTCCCTATAATGCAACTTGGGCTTTAACCTCAGATTCTAGTGTTTATCATGTAACGGCAGGAAATCAGTTGGTAAATAACTTAAATTTTGGTACAAAACCCCTTAATCCGAAAGATTCTTTTGTCATAAATATTGATAATACCTCTCTACTTTGTTGGCAACAAAGTAACTTGCTTATTCATTATCACAATGTGGGAAATACGCCAAGAAATATTGAAATTACAGTAATGCTTGATAGTGTTACCGCCTACTTAAATGCATCTCCCAGCCCAATCTCCCAAGTGAATAATACCCTAACCTTCCAAATTCAAAATGTGCTTCCCTTACAAGCAGGCACAATTTCAATTGCGCTAACCCTACCTGGTCCTAATGGTTCTACTTGGCCATTACCTCCTTTAACACATTCCGCAAGCCTTTCTTATCAAACTGTCAATGGTTGGGTATCCGCAGCTTCCGACTCTCTTTCAGGGGTTGTTTTATGTTCTTATGATCCTAATGACAAGACTTGTTTTCCACAAGGAGAGCATCTTGGCAATTATACTTTACTAAATACCCCTCTCAAATATGTGATAAGATTTCAAAATACAGGAAATGCACCAGCCCATAACATTCTGATTACAGATACGCTAGACATGGATTTAGACTGGGAAAGTTTTTATTTCATTGGGGCTTCACATCAGGTTGAAGTGAGTGTTTCAGAAGCAGGGCTTGTGCAATTTTATTTCCCTAATATTATGCTGCCTGATAGTAATGCTGATGAACCAGGAAGCCATGGTTTGTTATCGTATGAAATCCGACCAAAGGCAAATGTAACCAATTACACTCATGTTACGAATACAGCCTACATCTTCTTTGATTACAACCCTGCGATTGTAACCAATACTACGCATAATATTTTGGTTGATAACTTGTCATCAGTTGGAAATGACGCGCTCCATACGCAAATGAATGTTAAGTTATATCCCAACCCTGTTGCCCATTCTCTGAGCATAGAGGTGGAAAAGTTTAAGGAGAATTATGAATTTTTACTCTTTAATGCAAATGGGCAATTGATAAGCAAACATCAGTTATCAGAGGCAAAAACGGAAGTGGACATGACGAAATACCCAAAAGGATTCTATTTTTATCAAATAAAAAATACCGAACACTTTCTTTCAGGTAAATTGATACACGAATAACCTAAAAAAAACAGCCATCAGCAAACCTTTTTAATAGGATACTGATGGCTGTTTTTTTCTATAACACAATCCCCAACACATTCTCCACCAATTCACGTACACAAGCTTCCCCTCCTTTTTTTTGTAATACCACATCAACGGTATCCTTAATGCGCTGCGTAGCATCGGCGGGACAAGCCGAAATGCCCACTTTGCGAATCACTTCGAGG
>JBJXHA010000740.1:0-12373 GCA_046160275.1 Bacteroidia bacterium
CAGAAAAATAGGTGTAGGCTTTTTGTCCACCTAAAGCAGAAGCGCGTGCCGTTAGGTTAAGTTTTCCTTTGCCCCAACCTGCTTGATATTGTTTGTCGAAACCTGCTAAGATGCTGGCATTCAAGGCGTTTGTTTCCCAATTGGTAGGATAAAGCAAATAATTTCCATACTGCGTTTTTCCTTGATATAATAAAATGTACTGCACATAAAAGCGGTGATAAATGTCGGAATGATGCGTTCCAAAAGGTACAAGATGCTCAAATTCAGCGAAATAACGATGTCTCCCATCGCGCATCATGGCAGCAAAATTCACATAATTATTTTTGCCTAATTTTCTTAACAAAGTGGAATAGGTAAAACGAAAACTAAGCGGCTGTATTTCTTTTTGAGTTGTTTCCCAATTATTGCCTTTGGGAATTTGTAAAAAGCCTGTATTGTACCAAAGATTAAGGCTCGTTTTGTGCAATTCTTTCAAATAAGCACCGCGAAAATCAGTCCCAACTTGTAAACCGCTAAAGCCATTCCACCAAATATTGGGGCGCAAATTAATTTGATATGCCTCCCAATTTCCCGAAATAGCAACCTTATTATAAGGGTAGGCTTTGAACTTAATTTTGGGAAACCGTTGATTATTTAGGCGATTGATTTCGGGACTTTCTCCCAAAGGGTCAATTATCACTTGTTTGATGCCGCGAGCAGGCACTAACATTGTGTAGTTGGGGGAAAGTTCGCCAATAGATGTCCATTTTGGGAGAATTTTTACAGTTTCGGGCAAAGGTTTGATATAATCAGAAACGGGAATATAATAATAGAAGGTTTCGTATTTTGTAATAATTTTCACCTCAACAGGTTGGTGCATTTGCCCTATTTTGCGCAACATCACCTTCGTTGTATCCCCACGATAGGGTTTAATGCTGGCTACTGCATAGTCAAGTTGCTTGGTGGTTTCGAGCCATTGGTCAAAAAACCAAGAAAAATCGTTTTGGGTGAAATCGGTTAAGGCTTGGCGAAAATCTTCGGGATAAGGATGCTTAATTTTCCAAGTATGAAAATAATATTGCATAAATTCCAGAAAAGTTTCCTCGCCTAACACATATTTCAAATCATACAACATCGTTGCCGTTTTAGTATAAACTTGTCCATAATTATGGCTTGGGCTTTTTCGGCTAAAATCGTCAGAATGTGTATTGAGCGTTCCATCTTCTTGATAGATAGCATCTTGCAAATAAGGGGCTATCACTTCCATCATACGAGAAGGCTCTTTTTCTACCAAAAAACTATATTTATCTAGCATAAAACTATGCTTCCCAATGAGTTTTTCAGTTGCCCAATTTTGCGCAAATTGTGTAAAACCCTCGTCCATAAAAGCACGATAGGTTTCATTTGTTCCCAACATTCCAAAAAACCAATTATGCCCAATTTCATGCGCCAATAAGCCATAATATTCGGGCGAACCCTCGCCATCTAAGGTAAGCATAGGGTACTCCATACCATCATCGGCATCGGCAACAATCATTTTAGGATAGACATATTCGCCAAAATCTTCGCTATATGTTTCAATCACTTTTGCCGTAAAACTAGCTGCATCTTGCCAACGTGCTGCGTGCCGTTCTCTTGCCAAAGAAATACAACGCACATTTCCAATTCTCACCTCACCTCTGCGATAAGTTGGGTCGGCAGTGAAGGCAAAATCATGCACATTTTGGGCATGAAACACCCATGTTTTGGTTTTTAGGTTGTTTGCAGGAAAAATTTCCGAAGCAATTTCCTCCCATTTTTTATCCTTAAAATTTTCAATGTTAATGCGTGCTTTGAGTTCTGCAGGTAACACCTCCTCTTCGTTTTGCAAAACCCCTGTTCCATCTAAAATATAATGCTGTGGAATGGTAATATGTGCATCAAAACTACCAAAATCGCCGTAAAATTCACTCCCTAAGTGCTGATGCAAATTCCATTTATGCTTGCGGTCATACACGACTATTCGTGGATACCAATGCACCACATCATAATGATTTACCTTATAAGTTAAGCCGTCATTTCGCTTAATTTCCTCCTCAATGATTTTCATTCTACGGTTTCCACCCAATTCTCCTTCCGAAAAATAAGTGGTAAATTTCATGTCAAACAAGACCGCTTGCCCTGGTTTAATGGGTTTAGGTAGGGTAATCTTCATCAACGTATTGTCAATTTCAAAATCTATTCCGCGCTGATTGTAGAGGACTTGCTGAATTTCAGTGCCTTTTCCTTGTTCTCCATGATAGCCGTAGTTGTTTTTTTTTCGTTGTGCTAGGCTCAATTTGTCGTAATAACTATTGGGCGTAAAAGCATTTTGATACAAATGAAAATATACCTCATTCAATTCATCGGGAGAATGATTGGTATAGCGCAAAGTCATACGCCCCTCAATTTTATTCTCTTCGGGCTTCAAATTCGCCAAAATACGGTAATGAACATCCTGCTGCCAATAATCAGGAAAAGGTAAGTGCTTTTTCCAATAAAAAGCATTTTCTTCAGACGCATAAGTATCTGCATCTAAAATATGAGATTTATCTTTATCCCAAGTATCTTGCGCCTTAATTTCATGTGAGAACATCACAAAAAAGGCAAGAAATAAAAATCCCTTCTCACAAATTCTGGGCATATATGTAAGTATTTTAGTAATTATCATGGAAAAAATATTTTGATTTTTCGAAAAACATCACCTTTTTGCAACGGCAAATAACAAAATAGTGGGTGAAATGGGAAATATTTCTGTTTTTATTCAAAAAACATTCCAAAAATGGGCTTTGTTATTGAAGGAAATTCTGCAAAAGCTCCTGTTTGTAAGGGGCTTTACACCATAATTTTTTATTCATATTATTTCTTATGAAAGTTCTTTCTAGTATTTTCTTTTTAAGTTTTTGGGCAGTTTGCCAGTTTTGTCTGGGACAAAGCGAAACTGCATATTCTTCTACGGGTAAGGCTTCGTATTATGCGAAGGCTTTTTCAGGAAAAAGGACGGCAAGTGGTGAGGCGTATAATCCTGATGAGTACACTTGTGCGCACCGTTCTTTGCCTTTTGGTACGTATTTGCGGGTGAAACGCGGAAATCGTAGCACGATTGTGCGGGTGACAGATAGAGGACCTCATATTAAAGGGCGGGTCGTGGATTTGTCGTATGCGGCAGCAAAAGATATTGGTCTGGATAGGGCAGGGGTGGCAGATGTGCAACTTGAGGTGGTGGATATTCATAACTTGACAAAAAAGAGTACAAAGGAGGTAACTGCGGCTAAAAATGCCGCAGTGGGTAGCATTTTGCCCGAAGAATTAGGCGTAGAAAATATTCCGCTTATTTCGGTAGAAGGTGCGACCTTAACTGGCTTTGGGATTCAGGTAGGAAATGGTGCTACAAGTCTGAAAACGCTCAAAAGTAGGGCAGAAAAGTGTGTGGAGGCGGGTTATAATGAGGTGTGTATTTATAAGGGGAAAAACAGCAAAAAGCAAGTTTTTTATCGCTTGGTCGTTGCGCCTGCTTCCTCCAAAAAGAAGGCATACACTTTGGCAAATGAATTGATAAAAAAAGGGATGTCTGCCCAAGTGGTGAGCCTTACGCAATTTCATTAAGTTGTTTTAGGGTTCGGAACTTTTTAGAAAGTTCCGAACCCTAAAACAACCAATATTTCTCTAGTCTATTTGAATATTCAACGTATCTTCTTCTGTTTCAGGTTCTGACGTAGTAGGAAGAATACGAGGAAAGCGAATTAAAAGTAAACCATCTTCAAATTTCGCTTTGATTTTTTCTATTTCTACATCTTGCGGCAAATCTATATTTTTATGGAATGTGCCAAATTGACGGCTTCTTTTTACATAGTCCTCCTCTTTTACTTGTGCTTGTGGCATTTTTTCACCTTTTATGATAAGCATCTGCTCCACAATTTGAATGTTTACCTTTGCCTTTGGTACGCCTGCAAGTTCCATTTCAATCACAAATTGGTCAGCAGTGTAGTACATATCCATTTTGATAGAGAGGTCAGCAGATAAATCTGGGTTGAAAACTTCTCCCATCACTTTTCCCATTTGTTTGCCCAATTCTTTTACCCCGCTTTTGAGGTCTGAAAAAAAGTCTTTTTCTTTATTATCCATAATATTTTGTAGTGAAAGATGAAAGGCAATGCTTGTGCGTTGCTTATCATGTAAATACTCAATCTCAATGCCATATTTTTTAACTGACAGATTGGCAGAGAAAGAGAAAAAGGAAACGTGAAAAGGGAAAAACTTGTGTTTCCTTTTTCACGTTTTCGTTAAAAAAATAAACTGCCGGTAAACCTCACGTCCCGACAGTTAAGAACCAACCTTCAACCTTGTTTTGTTCTTTTAATATATTTTAATGCTATGAAAGCTATTATCTCTTATGATTAAGGTTTTTTCGCAACAAAAGAAGGACCCGCTACGCCTCTTGATGAAGCATTTTTAGCAGAAGTATAAGTTCCGTTTGCCTCATCTCTTTTGTTATTTGAAAATTTACCTTCGTATTTATCACCATTTGCAAAAGCATAAATACCCATTCCTTGTTTTTGGTCATTTACGAAAGCACCTTGATATTTATCGCCTGTAGAAGCATACTGATAGTTTCCATCGCCGTGCATTTTGCCTACCAAAAATTGACCTTCATACACATCACCATTTGTATAAACTCTTTTGCCAAAGCCTGTCATTTGGTTATTTTTAAATTCACCTTCATATTTAGACCCTGTTGCAAAAGTCATCACGCCTTTTCCATTCATTTGGTTGTTAGCGAAAGAACCTACATACACATTACCACTTGGAAAAGTATAGTTTCCTTGTCCTTGGCGATTTCCGTTTACCCATTCCCCTTCATAAATTTCTCCTTTTGCAGAAGTTAATTTTCCTTTTCCGTGGCGTTTGTTGTTTACCATTTCACCTTCATACAAATCGCCATTTGCATAAGCATAAACCACTTTTCCTTGTGTTTTTCCATTTACCCAAGAACCTTTGATTTCGCCACCACTCGCAAATTTGAAAACGCCTTTTCCTTGCATTTCATCGTTGAAGAACTCGCCCTCATACACATTATTATTGCTATAAGTTAAAATGCCTTTTCCTTGCATTTTTCCCATTACAAATGTACCTTTGTAGTGGTTTCCTGTTGGATTCCAATATTCGCCTTCACCATTTTGTATATCATTTTCCCACATTCCTTGATATACATCGCCACTTGCAGAGCGATACGTTCCATATCCATGTTTTTTGCCTTTTTTGTGCATACCTTCGTAACGGTCGCCATTTGGCAAATTCATCGCGCCTTTTCCAGTAAAGCAGTCACCAGAAACACATTGTGCAGAAAGAGTAGGAGAAGAGAAAAGAAGTCCTACTAAAATTACAGTTACAGAGAAGATAGATGCCGCTTTCATACTTATTACATCTTTAAAGGTTAATTTATTTGATTATCATAATAACACTACAAAGGTATGTGCTTTATTTTTTAATCACAACCAAGCTGTTAAGGGTTTCTTACATATAACTAGGGGAAAGGTGTAAGAAAATAGCGGCAAAGTATTTATTTTTATAAAAAATTGATTATCAGTAATATAAGTAAATCGAGAGTCATGTTTTGGCATTTTCCCCTTAAAAAAAATACACTAACAGAAAGATATGGCGTGAAATTAGCTTAAAACATTACATCATTCACTCGCTAAAATAAATAAATCTGTAATATAAATACGATTTGTGTATATTTATCTATTATAATATTTTAATGACAAAACAAGGCAAGTCATAGATAAAGGCATTGTAGGCGGTGATGAAAATAAAAAAGAGAATTATTAGGAAAATATTCGATAGAAATGATGCTTTGAATTATAAAAAAGTATTATTTTGCGAGGCATTTCTAATACTCTCAATTTATTATCTAAACCATCTTTTGATAGGAAATGAAAAATATGAGGAAATTTACATTTTTATGGGTCTGTCTGATAGGTTTTATTGGGCAAATACAGGCACAAAAACCTACGGATAACGCGCCTGCTTTTACGCCCGATACGTCTTTGACTTATAATGACTTCTTACAACAATGTGTTGCCTTCAAAAAGCGCGACAATGTACAAGAAGTTTGGGCGGTACAATTTTGGGCAAGCTCTAGCAGCAAATCATTGAGCGACATGGTAAGGCTCAAACAAATGGCGGTGAAATATAAAAACAAGCCTGTGCGCTTTATTAGTGTTTCGACTGATAAAAACGTGGCTGCTTGGAACTCCGCTATGTTGCAAGCCAAAGCGCCTTGGGAACAAATGCGCATTAGTAATGAAAAAGATTACGATTTTATTAAGCGTGCATTCAAACACAATTCGATTCCTGCTTTGTTTGTCGTTTATAAAAATGGGCAAGTAAAACGCATGGATACGACATCTGATTTAGGGAAAGAAATCGCAGACGAGGCAAAATCGTTACCTGATGGGGCATACAAAAAACCTATCATTTTGCCAGATCCGCCGAAAGAGCCGCCAAAACCTAAATTTGTGCCGATTGATTATACAGGTTGGGTAGTTCATGTCGTTACAAAAGGCGAAACTTTGTATTCTATCGCGCAACGTTATAACATGAGTATTACGGAGCTTCAAACCAACAATGACTTGTCTAATACAATGATTAATGTAGGACAAAAGTTGAAAGTGAGAGGAGAAGTGAAATAAGTAGTGAATAGTGAAAAAGGAAGAGGGAATAATAATGTAAAATAATGGGCAGTCAATTATTTTAATATAAGTTATTTTCTTCGTTTTTCCTCATTTCTTTTAAGTAAAAAGCAATGAGGAATTAATAAAAAGTTCGGAACTCTTCGATGAGTTCCGAACTTTTTTATTGAGTGATAGCCGAAATGACCAAGATACGTTACGGATGCCTATAATGATGCGTACTTGTATCTTGAAACACATTGGCAAAATATAAAAACAAAGCTACAATAATAATCGCTGCGAGTATGGCAAAGAAAATTTTTACCGTAGAATAAGGTTTCTCTCCTGTAATGCTTCCTGTTTGCCCATTTACCACAAATTGATAAATTTTTCCATTATAAGTGTAGGCGGCAATCCAAATCGGGAGCAGAATGTGCTTAAAGGTTAAGGCACTTTTTCGGGAAGATACTTGCAGATAGCGTTGGGTATCGCCCGGTACTTGCTTTGAACATAGCGCATACAAACTTTCGTCCATTCTCTTGTCGGCTCGCTTAAATCCCTCTTTCAAATCCATTTGATATACCTCGCAATCCCAGCCCATTAAATACTGGCTGTCATAATTGACGATTTTTTCTAATTTAAAGTCGTTAATTTTATCCAAAACATCTTGAGGCAAGCCTTTAGAGGCTACAATCAAAACATCGTCAAAAAAATATTCGTAATAACCACTAGTAGGCACCCAACGCACTTTTTGCACTTGGCGCGTTTGCCTTCTCCCCTCCGAATCGGTATAAGTTTCTGTTTCGTAATAATAATAACCCGCCTCCGCTGTCCAAGAGGATTCCGTAAAAGCGTCATAGGTCCAAAAGGGCAAATATATCCCCCGAATTTTGTCTAAACGCGCAATTTCGCCCAAGTCATTCGGGTGAAACCAACCTTCCCCAATCCAAGCCTTAAACATATCCAAGGCTTTTTTGTGCGAAATCGTAAAAGGCAACACGCCAACAGGTTGAATTACATTGGTTTTCATTGCCTCCTCATTGACACTCGTAGAGCCACAAAAAGGGCAAGAAGTATTTACTTGTTTGGTTTCAACAGCTGTATTTGAACCACAACTCTTGCATTTTATCAATTTTTGGTCTAACCCGAAACCTCGCGGCAATTCGTCTATATTAAATCCATCACCCAAATGTCGCTCCACAATTTTATCACGACCTTTAGGTAATGCCCATGAATGTCGACAATGCGCACAGGCTAACTGCTGTGTATCAGCACTATATGAAATTTCTTTAGAGCCGCAGTTTGGGCATTGCATGCTCAATACATTACTTTGTTTTTTATCTTCCATCGAAAGGGTATGATTTTGATTGACAATATTAGGTAATTTTATGTAAAATTACAAAAACTGTAGCGGTATTCTACTTTTGACCATACATTGCGAAAGACTTTATAGGTAAAAATGGAACGTATAAACTGTTGGGAAAACGCGCTAATTCAGCTTGATAGGCAGCAACTACAGGGTTATATTTGCGATTCGCCTCCACCGAAATACGATTTTTAATCCCTTCCCATTCTACCAATAGGTTTTTTAAGGAAATGTCCTCTCCCACTTCTTTTGGAAAAAAACGGCTGATTTTCCGAATTTGCTCCTCTATTTTTTCTTGCTTTTCCAAGATGAGTTGCATGTTTTTAGTCTCATTTTGCCCCAAGTCTATTTGCTTAAATGCCTCAATATCAGTAGTTAAACTAAATTCACTTGCATAAGCTGGGTGGTTTTGCAACCAATAGTTAATATTGGTTACAATTTGCAGGTAGCGTTGATAATGATTGGCTACTTGTTGCCATTGCGCCGAAACTTGGTTTTGTTGTACTACGAGCGCATTATAATGGCTTTTTCCGCGCCAAACAGCAAAACTTAGGAGTCCTACTACAAAAGTGAGTGTTACCCAAAAAGTACGACTATTTTTCGTCATATTTTTGAAAATAAATACGTTATAAAATGAATTAATTGCCCAAAGATAGCGAAAAAAATAACACAGAAAACCGATGCAGTTCAAATTTCGTTTAGCTATTTTGATGGGAAAAATTTATGCCTTATCATTGTTTGCATTTATTTTGTACTTTTACCCACAAATTAAACGGTTTTCTATGAAACATATTCGTGCATATTTTTGGTTGTTAATCGTCATGACTTGGGTTTGTAACCTAACCGCTCAACCTGTTCAAGTCGGGCAATGGAAATCCTATTTAGGACATCTGAGTGGCATTCAAAGTACCGCCAATAATGGGGTAATGTATTGCGCTACGGAAAGAGGTTTTTTTACCTACGATGTAAATACCAATGAGAGCAGCACCTATTCTACGGTGGAGGGCTTAAGTGGAAATAGCCCCTCGACCATTTTTTACCACAAAGCCAAATCCACTTTTTTTATGGGTTACGAAGATGGTAAAATTGATAGATTTAGCAACCCTGCCGAAATACGCTCCATGAATGACATTTATCGCAATGAATTTTACATTCAAAAGCGTATCAATGAATTTGCCGAAAGCCCCAACTTATTATTTGTAGCCACTTCTTTTGGTGTGGTAGTGTATGATTTAGACAAATTTCTCCCTAAATATACCATTTCTCAAATTGCCAATAATCCCATTCGCTCTGAGGTGCGCAGCATTGCCGTTTACAATAATCGAATTTGGGTAGCAATGGAAAGTAGTGGCTTATATAGTGCCGCCTTGAATAGCACAAATTTAAGTGACCCCGATATTTGGCAAAAAGAAACAAGTGCCACAGGCTATCCTGATGTGAAAACCATTCGCCTAATTGCCAAAAATGATAGGTTGCTTGCTTTAAATGAACAAAACCTTTTCGAAAACCAAAATGGAACATGGGTAAATACGAACAAAGGCGCATCGCAAGACCTCTTTTATAGTAATGGCTATGTATTTTTAAGCAAAGGGCAAACTTGTGAGGCTTGGGGCGATGATGGCTCTTTTCGTAAGGTGGACAATATTGATGGCGGGAATATTCGTGGGGCTTATCTCGCTGGAAATACTCAGCCTTTTTATGTGTTGAATATCTTCTTTGGTTTGCGAAAATGGGAAAATAACACCTTCACCAACCTCACACCTAGCTCTCCTAGGTCAAATACAAGTTTGAGAATAGCCGCTGGAAATGGCGAATTTTACTATGCACCTGGAGGTTATACCGCAGAATGGATTCCGCTAGGAAATGGGATAGGTTTTTTTCATTACAACGACAATAATAAATGGACAAACTTAAATGCTGAAAATGGAAGCCTGCCGCAAGGACACGCCTATGCGGATTTTTCGCGTGCTTATTATGACGAAAATTCAGGGAAGGCATATATGGGGTCTTGGGGGCAAGGCTTGGCTGTGGCAAAAGATGGCGTATTAGAAAAGTATTATGATTGTTCTAATTCCGACATTACTTATATTTATAGTAATGCTTCTGGAACAGGTTGCGATTTTACCGTTAATGCTAGCGTCAATACGCGGGTATCGGGAATTGCACAAGATAACAATGGCTTGATTTGGCTATCATTTGCCTATGCTCAAAATTATCTCATGGCATTTAACCCCCAAACCGAAACTTTTTACAAAACACAGCAATCCTATTTTCTCAATAATGCACAAGTTACAGATTTGCTGATAGACGACTATGGTGGAAAATGGGTATTAACAAGTTCGCACATCACCATTTATTATGACAATAATACACCTGAAAACCTTGCAGATGATTATTCTATGCGTTTGAATGGAGGGAAAGGGCAGGGAAATATGCCTACGGGAAATGCTATCACTTCTTTTGCTAAGGATTTGGAGGGAAATGTATGGGTTGGGACGGCACAAGGTATATATATTATGTATGCTAATAATGTGTATGATTTATCGAAAAAGAAATTGCAAGATGCCGATGAACCCAATTATGACGGTTATCGTTTGTTGAGAACAGACATTGTTACAGCCATTGCGGTTGATGGCGGAAATCGTAAGTGGTTAGGTACAAAAAATGGCTTATATTTAGTTGATGCCGATGGCGAATCTGTAATTTATCGAATTACCACGGAAAATAGCCCTTTATTATCAAATGTAATTAATGACATTAGCATTGACCATTCTACAGGAGAAGTGTTTGTGGCAACAGATTTAGGCTTGCAAAGTTTTAGAGGTGATGCCATTCGTGCGGCAAATCCTTGTAATAGCGTGTTTATTTTCCCAAATCCTGTTTTTAGTGATTATGAAGGAATGGTTTCTTTTCAAGGATTGGGTAAGGAATCTAAAGTGAAAATTACAAGTATTAGCGGATTTCTTATCAAAGAAATAGATTCTCAAGGAGGTATGGCAACTTGGGACGGTAGAGATATGTGGGGAAATAAAGTGAATTCAGGGGTGTATCTAGCCCTTTCTGCAGGCGAAAATGGGGACAATGCTTGTATTGGTAAATTTTCGGTGATTGCGCGGTAATGACTGTTTTTTTTAGGGTTCGGAACTTTTTAGAAAGTTGCGAACCCTAAAAACGCCTTAATCCACACTATCCAAATAATCCACCGCTTTTACCCATGATAAGTTCTGTAGATATTGCAAAGTAATGGGATTTAGGCTTGTATCCATTTCTATCACCATTTTGGCAATATCATTTTTGCCACTTCGATTTACCGTCATCGTGGCAATGTTACAATTATCGTGTGCAATCACATTGGTAATAAAAGCTACACTTCCCTTTACATCATCAGCAGTAATCACCAAAGTTTTGGATTGTGCCGTAAAATTGCAAGCAAACCCATCAATTTCCACAATCGAAATTAAGCCCCCTCCTCTCGAAACCCCCACCACCTCCGCCTTTTTCTCCCCGCAAGTCATTTCTAAGCGAATGGTATTAGGGTGCATAGTCGAAGCATTCATTACTGCTTTCATTACATACTGTAAACCTGCCGCCTCCGCCTCTTGATACGCCTGTTTGATGCGCTCGTCATCGGTATTCATACCCAACAAACCCGCCAAAATCGCACGGTCGCTGCCATGACCCTCATAAGTGCGGGCAAAGGAATTATAAAAAGTTATCACTACTTTTTCAGGTTGAATCCCCAAAATCATGCGTGCCACGCTACCAATACGTACCACTCCCCCCGTATGTGAGCTAGAAGGCCCAATCATTATCGGACCAATCATATCAAAAATACTACTTTTACTCATTTCAGTTATCAATTATCAGTAAACAGTTATCAGTAAACAGTAACCAACGAACACTTACTAATTATCCATTATCAATTATTCATTATCAACTATTCACTATTCACTATTCGCTGTTCACTCCCCAAAACTAGCCATTCATGCGAAAGAAAGCAATAGTTTAGACAAAAAATACTTATTTCGCCCAAGTCCTTCTTTCATCGGTGAGGGCTTTGTGTTTTTTTATTGTAAGAAAAATAGGAGTTTTGCCTTCTTTTATGCCTCATTATCACGAAAATAATGAGTTTACAGATTTTTTTTACACTTTTTTGCCTAAGATTGCGTTATAGATAATATTAATTGTATTTTTGTACGCTTTCTTACTAAAGAGAGGAAATTAGGGTAGTGGCATAAATGTAATGCTGTACGGGCTGCTTTAGCTGCCCGATAACTTGCAAAAACTTCGTTTTTGCGCTTTTGCGGCAGCTAAAGCAGCCGCTACAGGTTTTAGTTAG
>JBJXHA010000741.1:0-5983 GCA_046160275.1 Bacteroidia bacterium
CCCAACCATGACAAAAGAGGAATTTATCACCGAAGTTTTGACGGGTTTAACCCCTCCCCCTCCTTATTTTCCTGCAAATGTTTTAATGAATATTCAAGGTTATGAAAGTATTGACAATGTATTGTTGCATGGGACAAAAGCTTTGAATCCTACTGAATTTGAGGTAGTTGCAAACGAAACAGAAGCCTTGATTTTGGATACAAGAGATGCCCAAGCATTTGCCAAAGGTTTTATTCCTAACTCCATCAACATTGGAATTAACGGCAGTTTCGCACCTTGGGTGGGAAGTTTAATTCCTGATATTAAACAAAATATTTTACTCATTACAGAAGAAGGCAGAGAGGAAGAAGTCGTTACGCGCATGGCACGTGTAGGTTATGATTTCACGGTAGGTTATTTGGCAGGTGGCATCGAAGCATGGAAAAATGCAGGCAAAGAGGTGGACACAATTTCTTCTGTTTCAGCCTATGAGTTGGCAGATTTGTATGAATCCGACAAAAATCTTCCGATTTTAGATGTGAGGAAAGCCAGCGAATTTGGGAGTGAGCATATTATTGGGGCAATCAACACACCTTTAGATTATATCAATGAGGGCATGAGCAAAATCAATAAAAACAAAACGTATTATGTTCATTGCGCAGGTGGCTACCGTTCTATGATTTTCTGTTCGATTTTACGTGCAAGAGGTTTTGAAAATTTAATTGACGTGCAAGGCGGATTTTCAACGTTAAAAGAAGTCGAAAAATTCCCTGTAAGTGAATATGTTTGCCCAACGACTTTATTGTAAGAAGAAGTATTTGTAATGGCTTACCTTTTTAAATGGATAATTTATTCGATACATTTTAAACAAATTTGCATAAATTATCCATTTAAAGAGAAAAAACGAAAACAATTATAAACTAATCTAAGTTTAACAATTTTAACTTCTCCCTATTTTTAGGGTTTTCTGATATTACTAAATAGCTTACATTTGTCATAATTCATTAACTATCAGTTATTTTCATTAATAATAAATATCTATCCTTAGTCTTATTCACATTATCTCTCTATGCTAACATTATTGCAAAATCCGTGGCACTGGTCAGTTGCGGGTATATTGATTGGGCTGACGGTGCCTGTGTTGCTCATTATTGGCAACAAAAGTTTTGGGCTTTCTTCCAATTTAAGGCACATTTGTGCGGCTTGTTTTCCTGCCAATGTTTCTTTTTTTAAGTACGATTGGAAAAAGGAGATTTGGAACTGGTTTTTTGTAGGGGGAATTATTCTAGGTGCTTTTTTGGCTACCACCTTATTCAAAAATCCTAACGCCTTAGTTATTCATCAAGATTTGACGCAAACTTTGAGTAGTTATGGCATCGAAACGCAAAGCGGTTTATTACCTACTTCGCTTTTTTCTTTTGAAAGTTTATTGACCTTACGCGGCTTCGTTTTCATGGTGATTGGCGGCTTTTTGGTGGGATTTGGCACACGCTATGCAGGCGGTTGTACTTCTGGTCATGCGATTATGGGGCTTTCTACCTTGCAGTTGCCCTCGCTTATTGCTACTATTTGCTTTATGGTGGGTGGTATTCTTACTACTTATTTTATTTTACCATTTCTTTTCCAATTATAACAATGAAAGCAACTATTCCAACAATCGAAGAAAAAAACACACAAGTTAGCCCACAAGTAAATGAGGCGGAAGTTCGTGCCTTAGATGCCGTTTGTATCAATGAAAGTGAGTTGCAACACAAATGGTGGCACAACCTAAAATATAGCCTTTGGGGCATTGTATTTGGCTTAGTATTCGTAAAAGCTGAAATCGTAAGCTGGTTTCGGATTCAAGAAATGTTTCGCTTCCAATCCTTCCACATGTATGGCGTGATTGGAACGGCAGTTGTCGTAGGAATTATTTCCGTTCTTTTGATTAAGAAGTTCAATATCAAGACAATATACGGGGAGAAAATCATTTTTCACGACAAGAAATTTAATAAAGGTCAGATTTACGGTGGCTTGTTATTCGGCATCGGTTGGGCAATGACAGGAGCTTGTCCAGGTCCTTTGTTTGCACACATTGGCGCAGGAACAGTTTCCGTTTTCGTAATGATTGCGAGTGCCTTAGCGGGAACTTGGGTATATGGCTATTTCCGCGAAAAACTGCCACATTAAGTAGGTAGGTAATAGGGGGAATTGGGGTTAAATTATTGATTTTCAAGAAAATATGGCAACTTTATTGTATGCAAACTTGCCGTTGTTGGTAGCTTATCAGCATACTAACAACGGCAAAATTTTGTTTTACAATGTACCTAGAAGAAAAAAAATTAAAAAAAAATTTGGTGGTTTGTTTTTTTCACCCTACCTTTGCGCCTAGTTCTTACATATCATTCTTATCCAGAAAGACAGAGGGAATTGACCCAATGAAGTCTTGACAACCTGCCACGAAAGTGGAAAGGTGCCAAATTCAACTCCGCATTGCGGAGGAAGATAAGTTAGAAAACAGCACATAATCATTCGCGATATATTTATATGCTCTTCTGACTTGTCGGGAGAGCATTTTTTTAATGCCCTTCCGCAAGTGATTTCGCTCAAATCTTTGGGATAAGTTGATGGTAAAATCATATTTTTTAATCATTTAACTTATTCAAAATCATGTTAGAACAAACAAGTATCATTCATAGTATTCCCGTTGATGAACTTACAG
Organism: Bacteroidia bacterium; assembly: GCA_046160275.1. GTDB lineage: Bacteria > Bacteroidota > Bacteroidia > J057 > J057 > JBJXHA01. Next base: position 2,681 of record JBJXHA010000741.1, read on the forward strand.
GCGCGCTTTCCGTGCCTATTTACCAAACCTCTACTTTTGTGCAAGACGCGCCGGGTGTGCATAAGGGCTATGATTATGCGCGTAGCAACAATCCTACAAGAAAAGTGTTAGAAGAGGTCATTGCCAAATTAGAAAATGGCAGCAAGGGCTATGCGTTTGCGAGTGGGTTGGCTGCGATAGATGCGGTCGTGAAATTGCTGCAAACAGGAGATGAAATTTTGGCGGTTGATGATATTTATGGCGGTGCGTTTAGGTTGTTTACGCATATTTATCAAAAATTTGGTATCAAAATCAATTATACTGATACCACAAATGCCGAAAAGGTAGCCCATGCGATTACCCCCAAAACGAAACTAATTTGGCTCGAAAGTCCTACCAATCCAACCTTGAAAATCTCTGATATTGAAGCGATTGCAAAAATTGCGAAGGCTAATCAGGCGTTATTATGTGTGGACAATACTTTTGCTTCGCCTGCTTCCCAAAAGCCCCTTAACTTAGGGGCGGATATTGTGATTCATAGCGCGACAAAATATTTGGCGGGGCATAGCGATTTGATTGCGGGATTAGTGGTTACGAAAACGCCTGAATTGGGCGAAAAAATCAAATTTATTCAAAATGCTTCGGGCGCAATTTTAGCTCCTTTTGATAGTTGGCTCACAATCAGGGGAATAGAAACGCTTTCTCTTCGCGTGAAACAACATTCAGAAAATGCCCAAGCCGTAGCGGAATATTTGCAAGCAGAAGAAGGTGTGAAAAATGTTTATTATCCTGGGCTAACCACGCATTATAATCATCACATTGCCAAACGTCAGCAAAAATATTTTGGTGGTATTGTGTCTTTTGATTTGAAAATCAATGACAAAGCACTGGCTTCGCACATTGTGGCAAATACAAAATACTTCAAACTTGCCGAAAGTTTGGGTGGCGTGAAAAGTCTTATCTGCTTGCCTTGTGAAATGACGCATAAATCTATCCCTGCCGAAATTCGCAATCAAAGCGGAGTAACAGATAGTTTGATTCGCCTTTCTGTGGGGCTAGAAAATGTCGAGGATTTGATTCAAGACTTAAAACAAGCGATTCAAGCTGCACAAAAAACATTGGTAACAGTGTATTAGTTGATAGTTGATAGTTAGTTGATAATGATGTTAATTTGTTTGTTATCAATATTTTAAGTAAAGGAATTAACATAAACTAATTCTTATCGAGTACTTATTTCAATATGTCTGCCAAATCTCATTTGGCTTGTTTTCCCCCAGCCCCCAAAGGGGGGAGAAAGGTAAATGACTGATTATCAGAATTTTAATCCTAAGCCACCTTTGGGGGTTTGGGGGAAAATAGACAAATATTTATATTTGTCAACCATATTGTTATTTTCATCTATTTATTATGTCAAGAAAAAAAATTAATATAGGACTTTTCGGATTTGGTTGCGTGGGCTTTGGGCTTTATGAAGTGTTAACAAAAACGTCAGGGCTAAAGGCAGAAATCAAAAAAATCTGTGTAAAAGACAAACATAAGCAACGCCCAATAGACGCTTCTCATTTTACTTTTGATAAAGAGGAATTGTTGAATGATGAGCATATTAACGTCATTGTCGAGCTAATTGACGATGCTGATGCCGCTTTTGAAATCGTTTCTGCCGCGCTGCGTAAGGGGAAGGCGGTCGTTTCTGCGAATAAAAAATTGATTGCAGAGCATTTTGAGGAGCTATTGGCTTTGCAGAAAGAATACAATGCGCCCTTCCTTTATGAAGCGGCTGTTTGTGCGAGTATTCCGATTATTCGAAATTTGGAAGAATATTATGACAATGATTTGTTGAAATCCATTGTAGGCATTGTAAATGGCAGTACCAATTATATTTTAACCCAAACTTTCAGCGAGAATCTTTCTTACGAAGAAGCACTGCGTCAAGCGCAAGCAAAAGGCTATGCCGAAAGCAATCCTACGCTAGATACGGGCGGTTTTGATGCCAAATTTAAACTCTTGATTTTATTGGCGCACGCTTTTGGGATTGTGGCGAAACCGCAAGACTTGTTTCATTATGGAATTGAAAATATTGGCGACCCAGAATTAAGGTATGCAAGAGAGAAAAACTTGAAAATCAAGCTCACAGCTCATGCTTATCGAAATGAAAATGGGAAAATTACGGCTTTTGTGCTGCCTCAATTTATCAAACCTTCCGAAAATTTATTCAAGGTAGATGAGGTTTATAATGCCGTTCAGACCAAAACTTCTTTTGCAGATACGCAATTTTTTATGGGAAAAGGGGCGGGTGCGCATCCTACGGCTTCTGCTGTTTTGAGCGATTTATCGGCATTGACTTATGATTATCGCTACGAATATAAGAAGCTGAATCCGACAGAATGTTTGGAAAGTGCCGAAAATATTTGGTTAAAAGTGTATTTTCGACATGAAAAACAATATGCAGAATTTTTCAAGACCTATTTTTACGAAATCGAAGAAACCTATCAAAATGCGCAAACTGGTTATTTTACAGGGATTATTTCTTTGGCGCAAATCCAAAAAATACAACAAATCCAAAACCTTGAGCCATCTTTTATTTTGATAGAACCGATTCACGCTAATCACTTGTCTCGTGCGAAAAAGGCGGTTTTACCTGTGGAAGTAGTTGATTATTAAGTACTTGAAAAGAAATAATTTACAACGGAAGCCTTCGCTTGAAGCGAAGGCTTCCGTATTGTGTGAATGTTTTATTTAATTAAAAGCAATTAAATAAACGCACCTTTGTAGCGGCTGCTTTAGCTGCCGTATCGCCGCAAAAACGAAGTGTTTGCCAATAATGGGCAGCTAAAGCAGCCCGTACAACATTACATTTGTAGGATTACCTTAATTTGTTTATACTTTATAGAACGATTTCTAGGTTTGGTCATTTCGGCTATCGCTCAATGACCAAACCTAGAAAATATTTTTTTCCTTATTATAAAACAAAGAGCAACCTATTCCCTTATACCTACTCAATACATTGTAAAGAAAAACTTCTCATGTTTTTGCGGGCTGGTCATATTGTAAATATCTTATCAAACCCAGCTTGAACACAATGAGTGATAAGATATTTCCAATATAACAACTAAGGCGAAATGCAATAAAACTTAATTTACAGTGTGCTCAATGAGAGCCGCGCTCTGCTTTGTAATCACGCCCATTCCTTTCGCTGTATCTTTTCCAATTCCCAAATATTCAGGAAGTAAAAGATTCGTTTTAAAAGCCAATTCAAAAGCAAGGACTTCGTGGTCATTGCTGCGCATTCGTTCAAACTTCGGGTAATCCGTCAACTTCACCTCC
>JBJXHA010000742.1:0-4030 GCA_046160275.1 Bacteroidia bacterium
ATCCGCTTTCGGATAGGGTGATTTTGTGGACAAGAGTAACGCCAGACTCTACCGTAACAGGCAATATATCAGTGAGTTATGACATTGCTTTGGACAGTGGATTTACCCAAATGGTTTATACTGCCAATACAATAGCAAAGCCTGAAAGAGATTTTACGGTAAAAGTAGATGCTGCAAATTTATCTCCTAATACCTATTATTATTATCGTTTTCATGCCTTGAACAAAACTTCGATTATTGGTAGAACCAAAACACTGCCCGTAGGCGCGATAGATACGCTTCGTTTTGCCGTAGTTTCTTGTGCCAATTATGCGATGGGTTATTTTCATGCCTACGAAGAAATTGCGCGCAGGAATGACGTGGAGGCGGTGATTCATTTGGGCGATTATTTGTATGAATATGGAGATCCCGCTTTTGTGCCTGACCACGAACACAGTCCAGCGCAAGAGATTTTAAATTTGATGGAATACAGAATGAGGCACTCGCAGTACAAGTTAGATGCGCAACTGCGTTATGCTCACCAACAATATCCTTTTATTTGCGTATGGGACGACCATGAAATTGCCAATGATGCGTGGACAGGAGGGGCAGAAAATCATGACGATGCAAGTGAAGGACTTTGGGCAGATAGAAAAGCCGCAGCCTTGAAAGCTTATGAGGAATGGATGCCGATTCGTTTGCCCGATTTGAACGACAGCACGCGCATTTATCGCACCTTTCAATATGGCGATTTGGCGAAATTTATTATGTTAGACACCCGTCATCATGGTAGAGAGGAACAATCCTCTTTTGGAACTACGAACAATGACCCCAACCGCACCTTGTTAGGGCAAGACCAGTTGGCTTGGTTTGAGCAGGAATTGGACAGTGCTACTACTCAATGGAAAATGATTGGGCAACAAGTGATGATTGCACCTTTGCGTTTTTTGGGCGCACCTTTGAATCAAGATCAATGGGACGGTTATCCTGCCGAAAGACAAAAAATTTATGACCATATTTTATCGGATTCTATTGAAAATGTGGTAGTTTTGACAGGCGATATTCACTCTTCTTGGGCGAATGATTTGCCTTATGACAGCAGTTATGACCCTGCAACGGGCGCAAATTCTGTTGCAGTCGAGTTTGTCGCAACCAGTGTTTCTTCGATTGGTTCGCCCATCAATGTGCCTTTGAACATTTTGCAAGCTGCGAATGATCATGTAAAATATGCCAACCTCGACCAACGCGGTTTTGTGATTATGGACGTAAATACGCAAAGAACGCAAGGCGAATGGTATCATCTTTCATCTGTTCTACAAGATTCTTTCACCACAGACTTTGCTACGGGTTGGTATGTCAATGCAGGGGAGCGTTTTTTGCGCCAAGCAAATGCGCCAAGTCCGCCTTCTTCTATTGTTAATCAACCGCCTGCCCCCTTTTCTACTTGGGAAAATGCTGTGTTGAGCAATTCTCCGCAATTGTCACCTACACTTACCGTATTAGCCACTTATCCTAATCCCTTTACCTCCAATTTTGTGGTGGAATATCATTTACAACGCAAAGGAAAAGTGCATTTTCTCTTGACAGATGCGCAAGGAAAAGAAGTTCGGAAAATAGATTCAGGTGAAAAAAATGCAGGTTTGTATGTTGTTAAAGTGGAAACACAAGACTTGCCACAAGGGATTTATTACTTAACTTGTGTAGTAAATGGCGAGAGGGTAGGGAAGGTGTTGTTGCATTAACATAAGCAATGAGGCTATCTAAAAAGTTCGGAACTCTTCGAAGAGTTCCGAACTTTTTAGATAGTTCCTTTTTAAAATAGTTTGTACCTTTGCATGATAAAAGCAAATCGAATAAATATTAACTGATTGATTTTGAGTAATATAGAAAAAATATTTCCCCTTGCACCGATGCAAGAGAGTTTGTTGTTTGCGCACTTTTCTATGCCTGAAAGCAGGGCATATTATCAGCAAGTGGTGGTTCAATTTCGGGGCGAACTGAATGTGCCTTGTTTGATACAAACCTTAGAACATTTAATCGCAAAATACGAGGTTTTTAGAACGATTTATGTTACAGAAAAGGTAAAACAAGCCATGCAAGTCGTAGTAAAAATGCGAAAAGTTACCCTCAATACCTTAGATATAAGCGATAAAGAAGTTGAAGAGCAAGATATATTACTTGAAAAACATACCAAAGAAGAAATAAACCAAGCTTTTGACCTAGCAAAAGACTTGTTACTGCGATTTTTGCTAATTAAAACAGGTGAAAATCAGCATATTTTCATTTGGACTTACCACCATATCTTAATGGATGGTTGGGGAAGGCAAAAAATATGGCAAGATTTTATGGAAACCTATTTCCTTTTGGCGCAAAAAATGACTTTACCTCCTCTAAAAAAGCAAAGTTATCAACCTTACGTTGATTGGCTGAAATTACAAAATAAAGAAAATCAACGCCTATTTTGGAAAAATTACCTGACAACTTGGCAAGAGCAAACTTCCTTGCCGCAAATACATTTTTCAGCGGAAAAAGGCTACGATTTTGCACAATCTTCTGTTGAATTATCGGAGGAATTGGTACAAAAACTGAAAAAAATCGCGCAAGATGCACAAACGACTTTAAATGTACTTTGCAATGTGGCTTGGGCGTATTTATTGCATCATTATACGCAAAAAAAACACGCTTTATTTCGGCATTGTAAAATCTGTTTTTCCTCCAAATTTAAATGATTGTTTTGGGCTAATGATCAATACGATTCCCTTAAAAGTGGAAATTCAAAAAGGGGAAACGTTTGTTTCACATTTGCAAAAAACGCAGCAAGATTATATCAATTTTCAAGGAAATGACAGTTTAAGTCTAAGCGAAATTCAAACTCAAACAATTGATAATCAGTCAATTTTTGACCATATTTTGATTTTTGAAAATTATCCAACCCATCAACTCATTTCAAAGGATAACAACACAAATTGGCAACTTCTTCAAACGGAAATTATCTCTCAATTTGAACATTCAACTTATCCACTAAATGTGATTTTTATTCCAGAAAATGAAAAATTAACGATTCAATTTGATTTTAACAAAAAAGTATATGATGCTTCCTTCATTGCATTTGTAGCAGAAAATTTACAACAGATTTTTTATCAACTTCCAGCATTATCTCATCAGCCCATTCAAGAAATTTCGATTTATTCAGAAAAACAGCAACATCGTTTGACGGAAATCTTTCATCTCAACTATCAAACCCAGCCTAATGCCGACATTTTTCAAGCGATTTATCAGCCGCATCAAGCAAAAAATATCGCCATTTATGCAGAGGAGGAAAGGCTAACTTATGAAGAATTGCGCAAAAAAGTAGCAAATCAAAAAGCGGTTTTACAAAATAATTACCAAATAAAAGAAGGAGATAGTGCGGTTGTTTTGGCAAATCGCTCAGTTGCTCAAGTAGTTAATTTGCTGGCTATCATGGAATTAGAGGCAATTTATACGCCCATAGATACGAATTATCCGCAAGAAAGAATTGACTATATTTTGAATGATACGAACATTATGTGTTTGATAGATGAAAATAACCAAATAACGGCTGTTACAACAAACCCAAAAGAATCGCATCGAACCGAAAAAATTGCTTACACCATTTATACTTCGGGTTCTACGGGTGTTCCCAAAGGGATTTATATTAGCAAGGATAATTTACAGCAATTTGTTTTTGGCTTGCAAAAGACTTATTTTCAGGAGGTTACAAACGAAGATGCTTTTTTATACATTGCTTCCCCAGCCTTTGACATTGCCTTGTTTGAGGTCTTACTGCCGCTAGTTTCGGGCATGAAGTTGGTCTTAGTTTCTAATGAATATTCGCTTGATTTTCAATACCTTATTGAAAAAATAAACCTTGTTTCTTATCTGCATTTAGTTCCTGCGCTGCTAAAAAACTTTTGCATCACTTGTCTGCAACAACAGCAAACTTTCCCACTTGTAAAACAAATCTTTACTGGTGGCGACAAAGTTCCTTTGGATATTGCACGCATTACGAAAAAAGTATTTCCTCATGCGG